>JAYTVL010000391.1:0-4545 GCA_043744075.1 Pirellula sp.
GAGGCCCTCGCACAAGAGTACGACACTTATGGCTGCTCCACTTAAGTCCTGACCCGATTCGCGCTTCCCCCTCGCGAGAGCCACTTCCGCACAAATTCAAAAGCTCTCTGAAGAGAGATTCTGGTTGCTTGAAAGTATTGCAGCGCATCCCTCGATAGGAAAGGGGCTTTTAAAATTAATTGTCGCACATTCGTTTTTCGCTGGTTTGTGGGCATTACAACCAGATCGGGGGGCTAACTGGCACAAAATCGAATCTCGTTTGGTCTATAATCGAATTTCTGCTTCGGAGCGAAATTTTCTGTTTGCCGTTCCAATGGACATTCCTTTCAATTTTAAAAATCATGCGACCAAGCGAATCCACGAGTCGGTACTTCCATCTGGCTGCAGATCAACTCAAGACGCCCGAATGGCTTCGAAAGCTGCTCATTACCCCCAAACGCGAGGTAACGGTCCAAGTTGCATTTGAACGGGACAATGGCGATGTAGAAACGCTCCTCGGTTACCGGGTTCAGCACGATAACTCACGTGGTCCAATGAAAGGCGGGTTGCGATATCATCCGGCAGTTGACTTGGATGAAGTCAGGGCGCTCGCGTCGTTGATGACCTGGAAGACGGCCGTTGTCGATTTGCCTTACGGTGGCGCGAAAGGTGGCATTGGCGTCGATCCCAAAACCCTCTCCAAGAAAGAACTTGAGCGAATGACTCGGGTCTTTGTCGACCAAATCCATGAAATTGTTGGACCTGATAGCGATATTCCCGCCCCGGACATGGGAACCAATCATGAAGTCATGTCGTGGTTTCGCAATCAATGGGAAAAATACCATGGATTCAATCCCGCTGTTATTACAGGCAAACCGGTAGAAGAGTACGGTGCCAAAGGCCGTGAGGAGGCCACGGGTAGAGGCGTTGGATTGCTCGCGGTCAAATTGCTCAAGCGGATCAACGTCCGTCCCGACCAATGCAGGACGGCAATTCAAGGTTTTGGAAACGTCGGTTCGCACGCTTCGAAGTTTCTATTCGAGTCTACATTTCCAATCGTGGCCGTGAGCGACGTCAGTGGTACTTACTTTAATGCCAAGGGGCTTAATATCCCCGAGATGTTTTCTTATTCGATCAAAAATGGCAATCGGCTTCTTGGTTATACCGGAGCGGAAAAATTACCGACCGAAGCGTTGTTGGAACTCGAGGTCGATTTGCTCATTCCGGCGGCGCTAGACAACGTCATTACGAAGGAGAACGCTCACAAGATTCGAGCCAAGACCATTATCGAAGCGGCCAACGGTCCGGTGGATCCAGACGCCGATGAAATACTCTCGGCCAAACGTATCATGATTCTGCCCGACATTCTCGCAAACGCGGGCGGAGTTACCGTAAGTTACTTCGAATGGGTTCAGAACCGCCAGCACTATCGTTGGAGCCTCGACCGAGTTCGGCAAGAATTGGATCGAACGCTTAGCGATGCGTTTGAAAGCGTCTGGCAACAGTCGGCGACGCATTCGGTATCACTGAGAACAGCCGCGTTCATGCTGGCCATCGCACGGGTTCAACGAGCCACGGAATTATCGGGTGGATTGGGCTAGGTACTATTGTCGCTAGCCCATCCGTTCGGGGCTCGCCCCCGACGGATGCGTTTTGGCGTACTACAATTAGGCGTCCCAACGCCCGTTCCCTCGGCTTTGCCCGCCTCCGGCGGGCAAAGCCGAGGGAACGGGTCGATTCGCGGTCCCAGCAGTTAGTACGCCAAAACAAGGTTGGCGGGGGACGAGCCCCCGGCCAACCTGAAGAGGCCAGTATCCCCGGGCCGAGTCCGGGAACGAGAAACTCCATTGATGGCGTTTACTGTGAAGTGTCCCAGTACTCCAAATTAGACGACTTTTCTCGGTCGGCCTCGCGGCCTGAGTGTTGACTCTAGATTCAAACGCGCTGCTATCTTCTGTACCCAGGCCGAATCGCCATACGGACAGCTTCGATGAATGCAGTGGTTAATCCTGGCGAGGGTTTCTGCCGGCATGTCTACACCCAGTTGCTCGCTCCAATCCATCGGCAGCGCTATTGGTGGACTCGACAACAATGGTAAAAAGGTCTCATCGGGTTTAGCTCGTCGGCATGCGCTCGACCACCGCCAATCGCTTACCGAATCCACCAATCCCGTTCGACGCGGGTGCGCTTCGACAAATCGCATTACATCTAGCAGTTGCCCATTGTCTTGGACTGGAAACGAACGAAATCGACGTTCGTAAAGTCCACCCGTCCCAGCGCGTCGAGGCTTAGCGTGCCAGCGCGCCGAATGAGTTGTGGTCAACCAAGCCATCAGCTTGGACAAATCTCCGTCCTTGCGAGGCGTCAAAATCAAATGCCAATGCTTGGGCAAAACGCAATAGGCCAGCAAGCGTGGCTCCAAGCGTTCCACGGCTTGCGACAAGACGGTATCGAACTCATGGTATTCTTCCTCGGATCGAAACATTGGCTTGGGTTTTAGGCCGCGACCGATGACGTGATAGATCGTTCCGCCCTGGCTATTGCGAGGAGGCCTACCCATTGGCTGTTTCCCCCATGCTCGAATTCCCCCCTTGCTCTAATTCCACTGCGGGTCGATAGGACTATCTGAGATTTTATCGTCCACCGAAAGGATGTTCTGTCCAATCCGTTTCAACAGATTCTCCCACATGTCCGGATCATCACTGAGCACCAGATCGGCGTCGATGTCTGCGATCAACCAGCTCCCCGTTTCCAATTCTTCCTCAAGCTGCCCGGCTCCCCAGCCAGCGAAACCATCAAAAAGTTTGAGCTTTGCCTGTGGCATGACAAACAACTTCAATAATTTATCTTGATCGCTCGTTAAGCTCAAACCGTCGATGCACTCTTCGCTGCCTAGCTCCGGCTGGTCATGCAAGGCAATCAACGGGCCATCAACTGGCCCACCACAATAAAGCGGACCGTCATGCACACATTCCAGTTCACAGACCATCGATACCACCTTGTCCAAGCGAAAGTCGGTTGGACGATTCAAAATCAACCCAAACGCGTGGTCTTCGGCATCACGCACCAAATAAATGACCGAACGAAAAAAATTCGGGTCGTCCATAAAGGGCGATGCCAACAAGCAGTTTCCTTGCAGTGATTTCGACATCAATAGGTCTCTAGTCAAACAATACCGAATGATCTACGAGTCCATCCATTGGGGTGCGATGGGGCTCTCTGTCTGTAATCTTACCATCTGTTGATAGATTCCGGACTGCTCTAGCAACTCGGAGTGGGTCCCACGCTGGGCAATCCTTCCCTCGTCCAGAACGATGATCTGATCTGCATGAATAATCGTACTCAAGCGGTGAGCGATGACAAATGCCGTTCTTTGCTCCAGGAGCAAAGACAGACTGGATTGAATTAGCCTTTCGCTTTCGCTATCGAGATTGCTTGTCGCCTCGTCGAGAATCAGAATTCTCGGGTCCGCTAGCAATGCGCGAGCAATAGCAAGTCTTTGTCGCTGCCCACCACTCAGCTTGAATCCTCGTTCCCCGATCCGCGTATCATAGCCTTTCGGAGATTTGGTGATAAACTCGTCCGCGGCGGCTGCTCTGGCTGCTTGCTCGACCTGCTCCATCGTGGCTCCTCGCCGACCGTAAGCAATATTGTCGGCAATCGTACCATCGAACAAAAAGACATCCTGTTCGACTACGCCGAGGAGTTGTCTGTAGCTATGCAATTGGACATCTCGCAAATCCATTCCATCGACCAGAATTCGCCCTTGCTCTGGGTCAAAAAATCGAGCTACTAAATTGCAGAGAGTCGTTTTGCCCGCTCCGCTGCGGCCAACGATCGCAATCGTTTGCCCAGCTTGGGCGTGCAATGTGATGTCCTTGAGAATCCATTGTTCGTTTTCCGGATATCGAAACGACACCGACTCAAAGCGTATATCGCCTCTGGCCTCCTTTCGGCTGACTCGAATGGCCCCAGGCTTATCCGCGAGTTCCCGAGGTGTTGCCAGCAAATCCAAGATTCGATCGAGGCCAGCAAGATTGTTTTGAAATTGAACCGCACTCCCGGCAAGAGTCGCAATAGGACCAAGCAACATGGTCAAGTAGACCAAAAACATCATCAAATCCCCCAACGTCAGGTGCGATTGAAGGATTTGCCATCCGCCATAAACCAAAAGCGACGTCGAAGCGAGTGGAATAAGTACCTCCCAAACGATCTCGATCAGTCGTGTTCGCCACCAAATCAATAGCTGCTGGCGAACCAAAACGTGGTTGCCTTTGACGTAGCGTTGCGTCTCGTTACGCTGCCTTGCGAAAGTTCTTACGACGCGAATACCGCCGAATGTTTCTGTGGTGTTGGAGTCGATCTTCTGACGCCGTTGCCGTGCATCCCGGTACAGCGGTCGAATAGAGTAAATCCAGGTGCGGTGGCTGAAATAAACCGCAGGCAAAAGCAATAGACCGGCTGCTAAAAGCCTCCAATCCACAATAATTAGGATAATGAGGCTTCCGATCAACTGCACGATCGCTTGCCATGGGTTGTAGAGCACACTGAAAATCAACTCAGCGA
>JAYTVL010000392.1:0-16546 GCA_043744075.1 Pirellula sp.
ACGCTGGACGTCCTTGGCCAGCCCGACCGCTGTGTCGTAGCGGCGAGTCCGATCCTTTTCCAAGCAGCGCATCACGACCCAATCTAGTTCGCCGCGTAACAGTGCAGCTAACCGCTTCGCATCGGTACCACGCTGCGCAGACACTGAAGGCAAAGTTGATCCTAATGAAGTAATGCGAGTGCTAGGTCTGGGTGGCTCTTCCTCTCGGATGATCCGGCGCATCTCATCGAATGCCGCCTGCTGAAAACGTTGACGGTCGATTGGAGTGGTGCCAGTGAGCAGTTCGTAAAGCAACACACCGAGCGAATAGATATCGCTGCGAGTATCGACATCCAGTTGATTTACCTCGGCCTGTTCCGGACTCATGTATAGCGGCGTGCCGATCATCTGCGAGAATTGAGTATAGATCGTCTTATCGGTCAATTGTTGACCGAGCGCTTTGGCCACACCGAAGTCGATGACCTTCACAATTGGAATGCCATCGTGGGGAGCGACGAGAATGTTTGACGGCTTGAGATCTCGGTGAATCACACCTTTTTGATGGGCGTGCTGCACGGCTTGGCAAACTTGAATGAACAACTGCAGTCGTTCCTTGGGGGGCAAGTTGATCGCGTCGGCGTATTCGGTGATCGGTACTCCGCGAACGAGTTCCATTACGAAATAGGGACGGCCCGCTTCGGTTGTGCCTGCGTCGAGCACTTTGGCGATGTGCGGATGATCCATCAGGGCGAGGGCTTGCCGTTCGGCTTCGAAACGAGCTACAACCTGATGCGTGTCCATACCGGGTTTGATAACTTTCAACGCCACTTTTCGGCGGACCGGTTTCTGCTGTTCTGCCACGAACACCAAGCCCATGCCCCCTTCACCGATCTGTTCCATCAGCTTGTAGGGGCCAATGATGGTACCGGGGCCTTCGGAAATGAGAGACCTTTTTTCGCCAGCCGAGTTTCGGTAGAGCCCGGTGTTGGCCAGATCCTGTGGCGGCTGGTCGAGCGGGTTGCTAGCCAGATGGGCTGCCAGCAGTTTCTCAATCTCGCGACGGTGTGCGTCGTTTCCTTGGCATTCTCGATCCAGAAAGGCGCGGCGGCGGTCTGGGTCGGCAATGGCAGCGGCGTCGGCAAAGATGGATTCATCGTTCATGGCGGTCTCGTTGGCTAAGGCACAATTTATTCCTACACCCTCAGTGCGTGAAACAGGAGTCGTTCGCATCAAGAAAGTTTTAAATTAATAATCTTTTCAGCGAAGAAGAACCTGAAACAGGCACCAAGATACCTTCATGTTGTCCTTGCCCACAATGATGGCCCATCCAACCGTGGAAGTAGGAATCCGGTCCATGATTTTGCAACTCTCACCCCCGCGTATGGCTGTTGACTAGGACTACTCTGTTAAACAGAGAATTTAAGTGTTGTAGACGAAAACTTGATGGACTGCTCGCAAAACGAGCAGTTGAAAATTGGGTCGAGTGACATTGCCAGTGCTACTTTTGAGGGATTCCGCCTGCCACGAACTTAGAAGCTTCATCGACGTGATGAGGCTCTATTGTGTCAGATTTTTCTAGGTCAGCGATCGTTCTTGATACTTTCGCCGTTCTGTCAACGGTTCTGGTTGATACTTTTCCTCGCTCAATTGTCTCTCTAAACAATTGCTTTCCAGACGGCGAGAAAATTCAATAGTCCGGTATCGCTCCACCAGGAATCGCTGCATTGCTCCGCGCACGGCTCCGCGTGGCATACCAGTGATTGCGGTGCATTCCACGACTGGCTTTGGCCGTTATAATACACTGCTGCCGGCTGGCGTACTAAATTCTACAGATCGTCAGCCATCTTCCTCCAGCTAGCTCCCCATCCACACAGCGATATCCTTACCGGCATGATCCGGCTGGGTTTTGACGAGATTCAATGAAATGATTGACAACGCGTGTTTGAGCTGCCAGATTATGCAGAACGATTTGAAAGTTTCTGCCGACGTCGGCATACTTCTTGTTTGGAATTCAATTTATAGGAGAGACAATGTCCACATTTCGATCCTTCCAATTTTGCACGGTTTTTGCTTTTGCCGGATTATTATTAACACCGCTTCAAGCACAAGAAAAAAAAACGCCTTCGGAAAAAGTTGCGCCGAAGAGTTTGCGAGAAGCCTTGCTGGGTGCTTGGGCTTCCCCTAACTCGATTGATGCGGAAAACGAGCTTAAGCCCGGAGGTCGCATGAAATTGTTTGGACTCAAACACTGGATCATCACAGAGTCCAATCCTGAAACTGGCGAATTGGTTTTTCACCACGGTGGAACCTACAAACTTGAGGGTGATATCTACGAAGAAACGATCAAATTTGCCGCTCCAAGCACGAAGGCGCTAATTGGTAGGACATTTAAATTTAAGATCGCCGTAGACAGTGATACGTATGAGCAGGTCGGTATCGGAAATAATTACAACGAGAAATTGAAACGTTTGAAATCTGAATAAGACCATTCCGAACAAATGAAGGATTCGATACGCGACGTTGTTCTAGACTTGATCTATCGATCTGGCGGACGCGGATTGCTTACAGCTGGAGTTTATGGGATCGGGAACAAGCAACCAGCCGAAGTAGGAATCTTAAGTACCATTCGGGTCTGAGCCCCATTCACAGGTCGGTCAGTTATTTTCGAACTCGATTGGGGTAGGGTGGCTTCTTATACACTTTCGTCGGGTTGTTGGACAATTGTTCCAGCACAACTTCGATCGCCTTTTCAAGTTGTGGGTCTTTGCCGGTTAACATGTCGGCGGGCATCTGCTCGACTTCGATGTCAGGCGGTACACCTTCATTTTCAACTACAAATCCGTCTTCGGTCCAGATGGCGAGATTTGGTGCGGTGACTGTGCCGCCATCCATTAAGATCGGGAATCCGAGAACGCCGACGAGTCCACCCCATGTTCGCCGACCAACAAGAGTTCCAATATGCAGTTTGTGAAACATGAACGGCAGTAGGTCGCCACCGGAACCTGCTGTCTCATCGATCAGCATCACTTTTGGTCCAAAAATTGCCCCGGTTGGTGTAATAAAATCGTTCCCGTATCGAGTCGCCCAATGACTAACATAAGGTCGACTCAATAGGTCGATGTAGTAATCCGCGACTTGACCGCCACCGTTAAACCGTTCATCAACTATGATCGCCTCTTTATCTGTCTGTGGGAAAAAGTATCGCTTAAAATACTCGTGTCCTCCACCTGCAGTATTCGGAACGTAAACATATGCCACGCGACCATCGGTTGCCGCATGGACTCGTTTCAAGTTCCCCTCTACCCAGTCCCGGTTCCTTAATGCCGATTCGCTGGGGATTGGCACAACCGATACCGTCCGCGAATCTGTTCCGTCGGCTTGTGGACCAACTTGAAGTTCGACGATTTTGCCCGACGTGTTTTCCAACAATCGAAATATGTTGTCGGTCGATTTCAATTCGATTCCTTTCATGGCCAGAATATATTCCCCTGCTTTAACGCGAACGCCAGGCTCGGTTAATGGCGCTTGGAATTCGCCATTCCAATTCAATCCGCCAAATACTTTTTTAACACGGTAACGTCCGGAATCAATTTCGAAATCTGCGCCTAACAATCCGCCTGGAACAGTTTTGGCTACAGTGATGTCGTCACCCCCGCCTACGCGATGATGGCCGACTGCAATTTCAGAACACATCCACATCAAAACTCGATTGAGATCATCACGAGTTACACAACGTGGCAGGAACTGGCGGTACTTTTCGCGCATCGCGGGCCAATTTGCACCATGCATTGCCGGGTCGTAAAAATAGTCGCGGTTGATCCGCCAGACTTCGTCAAAAATCTGCTGCCATTCTTGACGCGGATCGATGCGGACTTGAACAGTGTCTATCGCCAATCGACCGGATACTGTATCGATTTTCCCGCTTGCATCCGCGATGCCCCAAGTTTTCCCCAACGAGTACAATATTTTTTTTCCTCTGGGGGACAACTGAAACTCAACTACGTCCGAATTGATCAGCGTCGTTGCTTTACGCGACTTGAGCGAAAAACTCACAAGTGATCGGTCACCTTTGGCATCTTGCTTGACAAAAAATATCGTTCCCTCTTCGCCGGATTGCAAATTGAGGTGCAATGCCGAAGCGATGGGAAGTGCCACGATTCGCTGATCTAGGCCTTCAAAATCAATTTTGACTTCAGGAATGACCGTAGTCTTGGTTCCCTTACCATCTTCGGGCTTCTTTTCCGTTGCATCCGGTTCGTTGACCGTCTTTACTACTTCACCTTTGGCACTATCGTTTGTCGCCGCTTCTGATTTCTTTATCGGCTCTTCGTCTGATTCCTTGGCCAGCGGATTGGCACAGTTGTCTTGCAGAACCGCCATATAGATTTGGTTGGTGGCTTCCATGTCGTTATTGCTCATAGCAAACCAATGTTTCACAGGCCCCGCATTCGTTGACGCTAAGAAGTAGATGTACTTGCCGCTTGCATCAAAACAAGGATCGGAAACTTCGCTCAGTCCGTCTGTGACGGGAAAGGACTTGTTGTCGGCGACTTTGTAAACATAGACTCGCTGAATGAGTGCTTTCGTATTGACGGTATGAACGATCCACTGCGAATCGGGAGACCAATTGTGGTGCAAACCACGAATATTGGCCGGACCATAAAGCGGTTCGCTGCATATCTTTTCGCAGCGATTGCCTTCGATATCCAAAACAAACAAGCTCCACGAATTGTCACGATACGAGATTTTCTTTCCGTCCGGCGACCATTTAGGCTCCTCGAAAAACCCGTTCCCAATTAGAGTGATTTTTTTGGATTCCCCCTTGCCGTTTTGAGGTGCAATTACTAAATGGTATTCGCCGCCTTCGTCGGAAAAGTACGCGATTGATTGTCCATCGGGGCTCCACGCCGGTGAGCGTTCGTGTACTGACGGCGTGTTCGTTAAGACACGCGGATCTCCTTTTTCTGCTGGAACAGTCACAATCTCGCCGCGAAATTCAAAAACTGCGCGCTGGCCGGATGGGGAGATGTCACTGTTTCGAATCCAATTGGTGCCTGAGACAATCCGTTCTCGCGTTTCGTTTGCATCGGTAACCAATCCAATTTTAAGTTGTACCGATTTGTTCGAAGCAGGATCAAAAGTATGAAGATAACCGGCTTGTTCAAAGATGATTGCGTCGTTGCATGACGATAAACTGTTGATCGGAAAATCGCCAAAGTTAGTCAATTGCTTGACTTCCAAAGTCGCCGCATCGTACGAGAAAAGGTTGAACTCGCCATTTCGGTCCGATCGAAAATACAACTGATTAGCAACGAATGCCGGATTCGTATCGTTGCAACGGCCCTTGGGTTGTGGAACGATGACTACCGAATGGTCGGCAATATCGTAGATCCATACTCGCGAACACGTTCCGCCACGGTAGTTTTTCCATTGTTGAAATCGCTCGGCAATGGGAATGTAAGCGATCTTTTTTCCATCAGCCGAATACGTTCCTCGCAATCCGTTTGGAATCGGCAATTGTGATTCCATTCCACCGCTGACCTGCACTGTAAAAAGTTGGCGATAGCGCCCGGTAAACGTGTTTCGCGGAGATGAAAACAAAACAGATAACCCATCCGGAGAAAATGCTTCTGCAGCATCCAAATCGGGATGAAAAGTTAACCGCTTTGGCACTCCGCCAACGACTTGCATTAAGTAGACATCGGTGTTGCCATCGTACTCGCCACTGAAGGCGATCGTTTGTCCATTGGGTGAAAATCGCGGCGACGTCTCGACCCCTTCGTGCGAGGTCAGTCGGCGCGGATTATCACCACTTCGATCTGCGATCCACAGATCACCGCCATAACAAAATGCTATGTGCTTAACGCTGATCGCAGGCTGCTCCAACATTCGCGTGTTTTGCGTATCCTGAGAATACACAATCGTCACTGTAAGCAAAGCTGCAAAAACACCAAGGAAAAGCAAAACGCGAGGGGAACAAGTCATAATCGTGATCCAATTCCGAAATAAGTATTCTCATCAGCCTATGATAGTTTCGAAAAAGTACAGTTTAGTCGTACGGAACATAAAAGTCGACTTTTCACGATAGATTGCAAGAACGCATATTCTTCAAATTAAAATTACGATCGCCCTTTCTCTTAGGTAATCCGAGGAGAAACGGCTCAGAATTACTTACATCTTTTGAGTTGTCGCTAATGTACAAAATGCGTTCGTGAGGCGGACCGGCGGGGGCTGCAATTGTTTGCGTTTCGATATTCGGTCGTCAGATTTGCTACTGCTTCGTTGCACATTCATTCAAGGGACGACCGCGTTTTCTTTCTTGGGGGCAAGTATCACGGGACCTTTCTCGCCCAGCAATTGGGCCGCTTCTCCTGCGGGTCACCATAACGCTGTTGAATGTTTCTGCAGGGGTTGTCGAATCCCCGGGGCTACAAATGTCAAATCGATCCAAAGCATCGGAGTACGCGTAGGCAGTTTCACCATCTCGTATCATTATTTCTGGGTGAACTCGAAGATAGTTGCAATGGAGCTTCCGCACCTGGCCCAATGTCGTGTGTCCTTTGGATTCGCGTCGAATGGTACAGTCGGAAAGATAATGCGTGAAACTGTTGCCCTCGTAATTCAATTCGGGGAAGGGTATAGTGAAGACAGAATTCCATTCCTTCCGAGTCTCCCCCTATGCATGATGCTACCCAGATTTTGGGCCAGATCGAATCTGGCGATCCGTTAGCAGCCGAGAAATTGCTGCCGCTGATCTATGACGAGTTGCGGAAGCTGGCGGCGGCGCGACTTGCACAGGAGAAACCTGGGCAGACTTTGCAAGCAACGGCGCTTGTGCACGATGCTTATATCCGGCTCGTTGATGTCGACAAAGCCCAGCATTGGGATTCACGCGGACACTTTTTCGCAGCCGCCGCTGAAGCTATGCGACGAATCTTGATTGAGCAGTCTCGCCACAAGATAGCGGCTAAGGCAGGAGGTCGGCGCGAGCGACAGGAGTTGAATGACATCGCCGATGTTGTCGATATCGCTTCCACTGACAGACTTGACCTACTGGCCCTCGATGAGGCGCTTCAAAAACTGGAACGACACAGCCCTCGCAAGGCTCAACTAGTCAAACTGCGTTTTTTTGCCGGACTGACTTTGGAGGAGGCGGCCAAAGTATTAGGTGTGGCGGTGTCCACCGCCAGCGCTGACTGGTTGTACTCTAAAGGCTGGCTGCAGCTGGAGATGCGATCTGACGATTGAGTTGTCAGCGAGCGAATATGCAATTTTCTCACTGCGAAAGTGGAACGGTCCAAAAATATTCGTCGGAAAAAATCGGATGCGCTGATCCCAGATTTCGCATTGTTAGTCAGAGAGCTAAAGAACCTTCAATCCAAGCGAAAGTGCGAATATGATTCAATCGTCGATTACCGAGGAAGATATCTTCAAAATCGCCCATGAAATTCCGTCAGCCCAAACGCGTCAAGCTTACCTCGACCAGGCATGTGGAAAGAATTTGGCACTTCGCGAGCGAGTGGTTGCACTGCTGGATGTCGTCGAACAAGAACAAAGTTTCCTTGAGCGACCTGCTGCAGAGTATGCAGACACAGTCGATCGATCCCAAGTCACTGAACGGCCGGGTGACATTATCGGCCACTATAAATTGATGGAACAAATTGGGGAGGGTGGTTTTGGATTGGTGTTCGTAGCCGAACAACACCATCCAGTTCGCCGCAAAGTTGCGTTCAAAGTCATCAAGCCGGGAATGAACACGAGGGAGGTGGTGACCCGCTTTGAGGCCGAACGTCAGGCTCTGGCAATGATGGACCATCCGCACATAGCAAAGGTACTGGACGCAGGTGCGACCGATTCGGGGCGTCCCTACTTTGTGATGGAGTTGGTACGAGGCGTACCGATCACAGAATATTGCGATGACAATCAACTCTCGCCGCGCGAACGGCTGCCGCTGTTCATCGCCGTCTGCCAAGCGGTGCAACACGCGCACCAAAAAGGCATTATCCACCGTGACTTGAAACCGAGCAACATTTTGGTAGCACCTCATGATGGCATTCCGGTAGTAAAAGTTATCGATTTCGGAGTGGCCAAGGCACTCGGTCAGCAGCTGACCGAAAAGACAATCTACACTCGGTTTTCTCAGATGGTCGGCACACCACTGTATATGAGTCCTGAACAAGCGGAGCTCAATGCCTTGGATGTGGATACTCGAAGCGACGTATATTCACTGGGGGTTCTTCTTTACGAATTAATCACCGGCACTACACCGTTCGACAAGCAACGATTGCACAAGGCTGCCTTCGACGAAATTCGTCGTATTATTCGCGAGGAGGAACCTCCACGTCCCAGCACTCGAATCAGCACGTTGGGGGCGACGCTCACCGATGTGTCCGCCAAGCGCAGGACCGATCCCAATCGGCTTTCGGCAATCGTTCGCGGCGAACTCGACTTGATCGTCATGAAGTGTCTCGAGAAAGACCGGACGCGGCGCTACGAGACAGCCAATGGTCTTGCTCGCGATGTGCAACGTTTTCTGTCAGACGAGCCGATCGAAGCCTGCCCACCGTCGGTAGTCTATCGTCTGCAAAAAATCGCCCGCAAGCATCGCGGCTTGTTGACGACCGCTGCCTCATTCCTTGGATTGCTTGTGGTGGGAGTGGTTGTGAGCACGTCGCTGGCAGCTTGGGCAATGAGAGCATCTCGGGACGCTCAAGCAGCGCTTACCAGCGAGCGGCTAGCACGCGACGAGGCGATTGCCGCCAAGGGAAAAGCAGAACAGTTCTCCCAACGACTGAATCAGGCGACTCAGATCGCCAACGATGGTATCGAGTTCTATAACCGAAAAAACTGGTCAGCTGCCCACGAGCAATTTACTAAAGCGATGCAAATCGAGCCTGGTTTGAACACACCTTACATCTATCGAGGTGGACTCTATATCCATCTCGGCCTCTGGGATCGGGCTGCTGCCGATTACGAGCAACGCTTTCGTTTGGCGAACAGCGCCACCGCGCAAACGTTGTTTGAGCATGCCTTGCTGAGGGTTTACACGGGTGATGAGGCGGGATACCGCGCAGCTTGCCAGGAACCGATGGTCTAGTAGGAACGTTGCCATTCGACTGGGCTGACAGTTGGGTTGACTGGCTGGAGTGCGAAATCCATTTTCGCCATGCCAAGACGCAGATTGATGGAACTCCACCTGTTGAAGATCCGCGATTAGCTGCAATTCAAGAACGCGCGATGGCAACAATCACTTATGGCGATGTTTTTACGTACATGGATGTAGGCCGTCAACAGGTAAGCCGCCGCGAATGGAGCCAGGCGGCGATCAACTTTATTAAGGTGCTGGACCAGTTACCTCCTGGAATTCGCGCTTCCTCACAGCAAATGCACTTTTTCTTTGAGATGGTCCAGCGGCCAGAAGTGTTCGCGAAGCTTGTCGAGTTGCGACCTGAAGACATGCGCCTCTGGTATGCCCGCGGTCGCACGTTCGCCAGTTCTCGCGAATGGACTAAGGCAAGTTCCGACTACGAAAAGTCACTTGAATTATTGACAAAGACTTTATTGCACCTGGACCCAGCGGACCGATCTGTTACGTTGTATGGCGGGTTGGCGGTTGGGCTCGAATTGGCTGCACTCAAATTGTTGTCGGGCGACGAACTTGGGTATCGAGATCTCTGCAAATCGCTCATGAAAACCCAAGTTCTTGCGGACGAACATTTCGTGGCGAGCCACCTGTCGCGCGCAAGCACGCTCTTGCCTGATACGATGACTGACTGGTCGATTCCGCTGAAATGGGCCGGCCAGTCCGTGGCATTCAACCTCGCATTGCCTGGTATTTGTATTCGCTGGGTATCGCCCAGCACCGCTCTGGACAAGACGAACACGCGATTGAGACGCTGAAAAAATCGCTCGAAGTCGGCCCTAACTGGATTGGCCGCGAACAGAACTACGCGGTTTTGGCGCTCGCCTGCCACCGCCTCGGCCGTGACGACGAAGCTGGCAATTGGCATAGGCAAACTCAGTCCTGGCTGAACGAAACGAACCGCTTGATGGCCGAATGGAAATTTGGCTTTGCAGCTACAGCTTATTTAAGCGATTGGCTGGGCGGTCAGGTTCTTTTGACTGAGGTGGAAAAGCTACTGGCCGTGAATGCAAGTCCTAAATGAGCGGTTCTGTTTTTAAGCGATCCTTTGGATTGCTCAAATCAGAACTATCTGGCTTCCTAATTACATTAAAAGAGAATTTCATGAGATGCACACGACTGGTTTTATTCGCCATCGGGATGTTCGGAATTGATCAGGAATGACGTTCGCCCGTTTTCGCCAACTGTGACCGAACGTGTCACGGGTATCCGGAAAATGTTTGCTATCGAGTGCCCTAAAGTTGACAGCACCAAAAAAAAGGATTGCGAGTCATCATGAAGAAACCCAAACTGTCACCCACCTTCCAAGGAACATTCCAAGCCGTCGAGCGATTGCTGGATGAGCAAGGACGATCGCCGTCGATCGAAGAACTTGCTGTCGACCTATCACTCTCCAAAGCAACCGTTCATTCGCATCTTGCATCGTTGATCGACCAGAACTTTCTAAGAAAGACGGTCGGCAGAGTGCGCAGTCTCGAGGTTGTGCGCCACCAACTGGCTGAAATGGGATCATGGAAAGATCGTTGTCGCGTCGATCGATGGCGAAGTCACGGTCAAAAAGTTTTCATTCAAAGCAAACGTTTTTGAGCTGGTGCCGGAGAACGATTCTTTTGCGACCCTTCGAATTCTACCGCGACATGACTTTCGAATGATTGGCGAAGTCATTGCAAATTCGGTCGCAGTTCTGCTGTTCAGGAGAGGAAAAAAGGTCCAGAGCGCCTACCTACGGAAACTATCGAGTGCGACAGGAAGTCGATACATAAGTTGTCAACTCACGCTCACACCAATAGAGTTCAGTAGCAATTCCGCACGATGGAAGGGTTAGGCGTCGCCAGATGCGGTTGCGGGTTTACTTTCTTGAGCAAGAAACACGATCAGAACAATGAGTCCTATGAACGGAATCAGGACGATCAACTGCCACCATCCACTTCGGTTAGTGTCATGAAGTCGTCGTGTCGCTGCGGCTATGCCCGGTAGGAGAGTCGTAAGAGAGAAGACGACGCCAGCAGTGCGGCTGAGGGGCGACAGGGCGAGACTTATAACAAAGCAGAAAAGGACGAACCACCAATACTCAGGACGCCCCGCTCGACCTGTGAAGTCGACGTACTTTTTAAAGCAGATGCGGATCGATTCTTGAAACGTCATTTTTACTTCCTGGTTAAATTGAATATGCGCCCGAAATCGCTGCGAGGCAGCGAAACTAATAAGGTACCAGAATACGAGACCAAAGGCTGCGAGCTAGTCGTTTTCTTTTGGTTTCCATCAGTACCATACATAACTTCCAAGCAGTGCGTCGGATTCGCCAAAATAGCGTGATGTGGTGCTCCCTGAACGGCATACAAATTCCCATTCCGCTTCGGTCGGTAATCGATAGCCAGAGCGAGAAAGATAATCGTGAACCAGAGTCATTCCCTCAGCAATCGGATCGTCCGGATTGTAACACCATTGATCGCGAGGAATCCCCTCGCGATCACTCAGCCAATTGCAATACGATAACGCAACAAACCATGAGATTTGATTTGCTGGTGAATCCTGGGCCGGGGAGTGAGGTTTGTTGGTTTTCGAGGCGCCTTGCCCAAGGGCCGTTTGTGAATCAAACCCAACAACATTCGCTCGGTATCATCGGGCGTCGCTACTAAATAAACAGAAAGAATGTCAGACGAAATCCGAGGCAACAGACCAGCCTTCATCAATGAAGACTTGCCGCAACCTGACGGCCCGTAAACTAGTCCGACAGCAAATGTACCATCGGCATCCGTCTCTTCAATTCGCGACTTCCAAAAACTGTTGACTTGATTGCTCAGATCTCTGCATCGGCGTTGGCAACGAACTAGAATTGTGCTCTTGCGTTACGCTTGCTCGTAAAATCGAAACCAGCAATCTGCTAAGCCGGACAACTTCAAACAGGAGTACCGGATTGAATCGTATTTGCCGTCCATAGAAGCGCAGCGCGAAGTGTGCCGTGCTCTCTGGCTTGAACTGCACACGACGGTAGATCCGACGCAGGATTGGTTTGAGACTTGGGTTGCTCGCGTGCCTAATTTCGATTGCGGATGCCGTTCCTGGCTCCGTGAGTATTTGGTAACGAATCCACCTCGGTACAGCGATTGGTATCCATGGACAGTCGAACTGCACAACGCAGTCAATGTTAAGCGTGGTGTAACTATTTGGACTACTCCAGCAAATTCTGCCATACGATAGCTGACCGACGGCTCCAATCTTTCCATTATAGGGTCGGCCCGAAGGCCTCGCCTGCTTTACTCTGGATTTGCGACTTGGCCATCCTGTTTTCCACCCAGCGATTGATAGAGATTGTGATCGAGAGTCTCACTCACAAAGCGTACACTACCGTCTCCCAACATGAAATTCACTCCGCCAGCATGGGCCGATTTGAATCCAAGTTCCGTATTCCAGTTATAGGAGCGATGGCATGGATCAGCCGCATTGTCATTGCTTGTGTCATAGTTCATCGGTATGAGCGTGGAGCAGAATCCATTGCCATTGTTGGAGTTCGCCCAACCGTTTCTGACGTGTTCAGAATATTGCGGACGGACCTCACCGAAGAACAGGGTATTGGACAAACCATCTGTAACTTGGGCTATCTTCGCGCGCGTACCAACTCGCGTAAATGGGCCAGCGAAATTTGATCGATCATCCAAAGGGGCTTGCGCCAGAGATTTCCAAGGGTGGATGCATAGGCAATTTGGATTCTCATATACGGCTGTGGGCCCACGCGACGCAGCGTAGCAGTGAGATGCCAGTCCATAGTAGTGAGAGAGATGATTGTTGCTTGGACAGACCAACGTCGTAATCACCTTGCTTCCGATTTGTTCGGAGGAATTTGGAAGGAGCGCGCCATCGATATTTGTTTGTGAGAGATCGAAAGCGTTGTATAGATTCTGTTGCTCTATATACGGTAACAGGTACACAAAGACGGAACCTTTCTTTGGGCCCGACGAACTCCAGACCGCGCCGGGAGGTAGCGTCTTATACGCACTTTCAAACGAATGCACTGCCAGCCCGATCTGCTTGAGATTATTCGTGCAGCTCATGCGCCTTGCGGCTTCACGCGCGGCCTGAACCGCTGGTAATAGCAAGCCCACGAGAATGCCAATGATCGCAATAACCACCAATAGCTCGACCAGCGTGAAGCCAGCGCCTCTGCGATTTGCAAAGTCAGATACGTTTTTCTTTGATTGCTCGTGTATAATGCGGCACATGATCATCCTCATATTGAATAGCGACCGAATGCACCCGCACCGCAGCAAATCGACCCAAGGTTTTGGAGGATTTTAGTGACTGAACCGCGAGCTTAAACCTCGATAAAACTAACCTAACCCTAGCCTAGACTACATCGGAAAAATAGTCAAACGCGGGCATTTCCCATTGCCAGCGTCCCACGAATGGGGGGCCTTTCGGAATGAGCAAGTTTGCCAGGATAATGCTGAATTCTTGGAAACCGTCCTATTTGTTGGATCGTCGCAGTCGACTAAGCTGCTTTAGTGGCAGGGCTTGATTGAAATGGCATGTTTGCTTTAAGAAATATCAGCTTCGTATGAACTCGCGCGAGGAAAAACAATAACCATGACTTGCATCGATCAGCAAACGCCTCGCGTAAAGTTGTCAGGTAAATTTTTCCGACTCGCTGACGATAAGTTCTACGTTAATGGATTTTCATACGGGCCATTTGCTAACAACAGCGCGGGCGAGCCACTGCCGGAACGTGCTCAGGTTCAAAGCGACTTTGCCCAAATGCGCGATCTTGGTGCGAACACCATTCGTGTTTACTTTCCTCCTCCTACTTGGCTTTTGGACGAGGCACTTGCCCAGGGTCTTTTCGTATTCATCGATATACCTTGGGAAAAGCACCGCTGCTTTTTCGAGGATTGGAATGCGCTCGAACGGGCACGCGAACGGGTCCGCGTGACAGCCCGTGAATTAGGCAATCACCCGGCAGTCTTTGCACTCAGCGTCGTCAATGAGATTCCCGTAGACATTGTCCGCTTTTATGGTCAGAAGCGCGTTGCGAGATTTGTCGAAGAGTTGTTGGCAATCGCAAAAAAGGAGTCGACGAATTGCTTGGTGACGTTTGTGAACTATCCTACGACTGAGTTCATAGAAGTCACCGGCTGCGATTTCACTTGCTTCAATGTCTATCTCCACGACGACAAAACTTTCGGCTGCTATTTAGATCGGTTGCAACACATCGCTGGCAACAAACCGCTGGTACTAGGTGAATACGGAATCGATTCACAGCGTGAAGGTGACGTCGAGCAGGCCGCCATGTTAACCCGTCACTTGATGCAGGTCTTTCGACATGGACTCGCGGGATCAGTAATCTTCGCATTTACCGACGATTGGTTTACCGGTGGACAACAAATCGACAATTGGTTTTTTGGAGTGACAAAGGCCGATCGATGCGACAAGCTCTCGGCAGCATCGCTGCGCCGCATATGGAGAAAGCTCCCGCATGCGATCCATGAACAATGCGATTTGCCCAAAGTCTCCGTAGTGGTCTGTTCGTACAATGGCAGTAATACACTCCGAGATTGCTTGGACTCGTTGATGAGGTTGGACTATCTCGAATACGAAGTGGTATTGGTCGACGACGGATCGACCGACGCGACATCCCAGATTGCAAAAGAGTTCCCTCAGGTCGTATACCAGCACCAAGAAAATCGGGGCTTGAGCGAAGCGCGTAACGTAGGGGCAAGCCTGTGCACCGGCGAGATCATTGCTTACACCGACGACGACTGTGTTGTGGATATCCATTGGCTTCGATACCTAGTTCAAGCCATGCAGGATCAGCAGGTTGTAGCGATCGGTGGCCCCAACTTGCCGCCACCGACGGATAGTTGGGTTGCCAAGTGTGTGGCCGCCAGTCCGGGTGGACCGAGTCATGTGATGTTGGATGACCTCAATGCCGAGCATGTTCCAGGCTGCAATTTGGCATTGGTCCGAACGGAACTGCTCAATCTCGGTGGCTTTGATTCTCAGTTTCGCCAGGCAGGAGACGACATCGATATTTGCTGGCGACTACTGGATGCGGGGAAGAAGATTGGTTTCGCGCCAGGAGCCATGGTCTGGCATAAACGCCGTAGCAGTGTGAGCGCTTACATCAAGCAACAACAAGGCTACGGTCGCTCGGAGGCTATGGTGCACTTCAAACATCCGCGCCGCTTTGATGCACTTGGCCGATCGAACTGGAAAGGTGTCATTTATGGAGATGGCGCAGTTGGATTGCCCCTGTTGCCGCCCCTCATATATCACGGTCGATTAGGGGCCGCTCCTTTCCAAACAATATATCGGCAAAATCAATATCGAATCTCAGCTTGGTTCACGACGATTGAATGGCACTTAGTAGCGTTGTTCGTAGTTGTGTTGGGAGCCATGTTTCCGTGGTTAACATTGGTCGGTTTATTGATGTGGTCGGCCACGTTAGGTGCGACAATACGTGCCGCATTGTCGGCGCCATTGGATGTCGGAGCGCCGTGGTGGTGCCGTCCGTTGATTTGGTGGCTGTATTTGATACAGCCGATCGTGCGGGGCTGGACACAGCATACACACTTGCTGCGTCAGCGAAAACTGCCCATATTTGACGGCCGGCCGGTCCAACACGAGTCCAACCAAAATCAGCTAAAAAAGATCAATGCCACACGATGGGACGTTTACTGGGACGACTACCAATCCCGGGGACGCGAACATTTGCTGTCCGCGTTGGTCGATGCGACAAAAAAAGCGAAATGGTCAGGTGACTTCGACGACAGTTGGTCGGCCACAGACGTAAAATTGGTCGGCGATCGTTGGCACGAAATTGAAATCCGTTCGGCCACTGAAGAGCTTGGCTGGCCACGACGATTCACTCGCGCCCGCTGCACGGTGACTCCTACATTCTTCGCCTTCGTCGTCGCCATGGGGTCATTGCTTTGGACGGTCACGGCATTACTCACTTTGCAGATCTGGGCACTAGCGCTCGGTTTGGCAAGTATCACAGGTTGGTCGGTTTGTATGCTGATAAGTCGCCGACGCTGCCTAATGGCGACCACTGATTTGGTCGCTTGCGCCGGCCTAGCCGCCGGATTGGGATCGAGTGGGCGGCCCCTGCCTTCCGCACACGAACCAACGCAAGAAATTTTCTCCATCGCGGGAAACCAGTCAGAGTCGCTTGACGATTCATCCACGATTTTCGCTGCGGGACAACAAGAATGACGGACACGATTTTCGAGTGTGATCTTACCGACAAACATTTCGCCGAAGGCAAGAGAATGAGTGAAGTTCACGTTTCCAAGCCACAATGCACTCAAGATGGCAATTCCTCAATTGTCAGCGCTGAAATCTCTGTTGCCGGTGAACGGCATGTTGTTTGGTACAGAACACAGGCGTCGGTCTCCGACGATGTTGAGCCCTTTGTAGTGTTGAGCCTGT
>JAYTVL010000393.1:0-1430 GCA_043744075.1 Pirellula sp.
ACCGATTGCAGCGCTGTTGACCGACATGCGTCGACGCGGATTGCTCGAAGATACTATAGTCTGGTGGGGTGGAGAATTTGGTCGCACGCCTGTGAGTCAAGGTGGCCGCGATGGACGCGATCACAATCCGCATGCCATGACGCAGTGGTTCTGCGGTGGCGGTTTCAAAGGGGGAATCAAATACGGCGAGTCCGATGAATACGGTTACTTTGCCGTAAAAGATAAAGTGCATTTTCACGACTTGCATGCAACGATCCTTCACCTGATGGGCTTGGACCATACCAAGCTGACCTATCGATACGCCGGACGGGATTTCCGATTGACCGATGTGCATGGCGAAATCATCAATGGTATCTTGGCGTAGGGAATCCGCTCCTCGATTGTTTCCGGTTCGAAATGCAAATGGTTCAGAATACAAAATCACAAAGTGACCCGATGATATCAACACTTTTAGAACCTTTTGATCCTGCGTTGGGTATCTCACCGGGCTTGGCGGAATTACGAATTCGCATAGGGCCAACTGCCGAAGAAATGCTGGCTCGCTTCGACGAATTTGTTAGTCAGAATCCACACCTTGTCCTTGAACAAGATTGCACTGGAGAGGTTGTTGTCATGCCACCAACGGGCGCGGAGGGTTCCTCAAGCAACAGTGAGATCGCGAGGCAACTTGGGAATTGGGCCATTACCGCCGGTGGCCGAGTCTTCGATAGTTCGGCGATGTTTATTTTGGTCAATGGTGCAAAAAGATCACCCGATGCAGCTTGGATTCAAACCGATCGATGGGACGCTTTACCCATTGACGAACGAAAGAAATTCCCGCACATCGCACCTGACTTTGTGATTGCGCTGAGATCCGAAACCGATCGATTGACCACACTCCAAGAAAAGATGAAAGAATACATCGCAAACGGAGTTCGATTGGGTTGGTTGATTGATCCAATTTCCAAGCAGGTTCATATCTATCAGCAAGGCGGAGTATCAGCCATACTAGACCGTCCGGTGACGGTTTCGGGCGGAAGTGTTCTCGTCGATTTTGAGCTGGACCTTGCTCGCATTTTATGACTCCAGCTACTGCGAACGAGCCTAGTTGACTGGGCGATTCGTCTCCGTGAATTGACGCCAATGAAATCGCGATTCGAATAGCACGTTTTTAGAGGTGGCGTCAACTTCGTAATCCATGAATTTGCTGGCGAATGTCGACATGAAATTTTTGAGGGAGAGGACTACCCGGGCTGTTAAAGAACTGGTATTGAGGTGCACTCATAGTTGCGCAACTTTTCGTCCCGAAGGGATATCAGACAGTAGCCGGTGGTTGAGCGGAGCGACAGTACCGGAAGACGTTTCGTACCGCGCGTACCGATCCTGAAGGGATCGCAGAATCTTTGACCCTATCAAAACCCTTTCATGGCCATTCGCATGTCGTTTCGTTC
>JAYTVL010000394.1:0-4527 GCA_043744075.1 Pirellula sp.
TAATTGGAGAGGTGGCTGAGTGGTCGAAAGCACCGGATTGCTAATTCGGCGTAGGAAGAAATTCTTACCGCAGGTTCAAATCCTGTCCTCTCCGTTTTACGGCCTCTGATTCGCTGAGTTGCTCAGTTTTTCAGAGGTTTTTTATTTACTGCGACGGCATGCGAGCGGCAACGGGTGGTTGAGCGTCCAACGCGAATGCCGCTGAATTTACTTCGGCGGATCGTTACCATCACCCTAGAGCCAAAACTCTTAGGTTCCTTCCACTAGATTGAAGCCTATTGAGCCTGAGCCGATTTCCTGCGGCGTGGCTCGGCTAGCGTCTCAGGCTCAATCCAAGAAACCGTAGGGAACTCCGGTTTCTCGCACTAGAGTAGGTTACTAAGGTCATTTACTCTCGGTATGAAACCGAGGGCTTGCCGTGTGGTCAGTCGTTCGTGACTAGGTTGAATGTCAGCTTCCCCCGGTATAAAACCGGAGGCTTGTTTTCGGATTTCGATTTGTTCACCTGATCGTACCGCTTTTCGTGCAACTGTCGGTGCGATATCATGGTCCTCAATTGGGAAATTGGTGGGAGTTAATGTTCGACATTCTCCGTTTGTTTTCCCAGGGATTTATTTCGTTTTCAGAGCGGTCGCAGCCCTTCGTTCCCTCGCGCCCTAACCAACATTGAGAATCCAACATGCCTAAAAAAAAGAACACCCAAACCAAAACCAAAGCGAAATCAACTGGACGAATTGTTATGCGAACCGGTGAGGCGCTGGTAGAGGCCGAGCCCGCTTGGTCTGCTGCCGAGCCGGAGATTGTCATCGGCGAACTCGACGGTCCCGTCGGCTACGCAATTGCTCAATTGATCGGCAATCAAGTCAAAGGCCATACCAAAGTTTTCGCAATCCTTAATAGCGACGTTCAAGTGAAACCTGCTACCGTTATGGTCAGCAAAGTTACCGTCAATAGTTCACTTTATACAAACATATTGATGGGAACGGTTCAGGCAGCCATTGCCCATGGTGTCCTCGATGCAGTTCGAGCCGGACACATTCCGAAGAACAAAGCAAACGATCTTGGCATTATCGTTTCTGTATGGCTTGACCCGTCCATTGTAGACGTGGAATACGATCCAGAATTGTTGTTCAAGTCAAACCGCGAAGCGACAACCAAAGCTATCGCCAAGGCAATGAACAACGAGCCGTCCATTGAATGGTTGCTCAAAAATCAAGAGGCCACACCGCATTTTTTCCATCAACTCGCTCTTGACGGAAAGCTGAAGCCTTAGTGTTCTACGGCCAACGGAGAACGACTTGAACTATCTTCAAGCCATCACGGCTTACATTCTTTGGGGGGTATTTCCTTTGTATTGGAAGCTCCTGCCCACGGTCAATTCGTTTGAGATCATTTGCCATCGCATCGTCTGGTCGCTTCTGACTTTAGTGTTCTTTGTTAGCGTCGGGCGCCAGTGGACAGAAATTCGATCTGTCATGATGGACCGCAAAAGGATCGCGTTGTGTGCCGTCGCCGCATTTTTGATCAGCATCAATTGGTTGGTATTCATCTGGGCGGTTCAAAACAAATACGTCCTCGAAACTAGCCTTGGGTACTTTATCAACCCGCTCCTCAATGTCTTCCTTGGTGTCATGCTCTTCCGAGAGAGACTCCACCCGGTGCAGAGTGTTGCAATTGCAATTGCAGGTTTAGGGGTAACCGTAATGACGCTCGAAACCGGGAAATTCCCTTTTATTGCGATGACGCTAGCCATTTCCTTCGCTCTGTATGCTGCAGCCAAGAAAAAGACAACCATGCCGGCTGTGGCTGGCCTAGGGATGGAGACCGCTATCCTGACACCACTGACCCTCATGGCGCTAGTCTACTTCACATACTCAAATCATGACACAGAGATTCGAACCGCGAAGACATGGATACTTCTTGTTCTAGGCGGCCCCATAACCACGTTGCCCCTGGTACTCTTCGCTGCATCTGCCAAGAGTGTGCCCATGGCACAGATGGGCATGCTTCAGTACATCGCTCCTTCGCTACAATTTATGTTTGGGGCCTTCTTGTTTGGAGAAGAAGTGTCGAGAGGCAGGGCGTACGGTTTTGCATTGGTCTGGCTGGCTTTGATTATCTTCAGCGGCTTCGCAATAGCGTCCTCCCGATCCTATAACGTTCGAAGTGACGAATGAATTGAAAACTACCTTCGGATAGGAATACTCGCATGGGTACCGGATCACTGGCAGAACGGATATTTCGAAAAAAAACGGTTGGGGAACTGCATCAGGAATCCTCAGATCGGGAAACGGCTGGGACCTCTCTCGTTAAAAGCCTCAACTTGCTTGACTTAACTTGCTTTGGTATTGCAGCTGTTGTCGGAGCCGGAGTCTTTACCACATTGGGACGAGCTTCCGCGGACGGTGGCCCTGCCGTGAGTTTACTATTCGTGTTGACCGCAGTTACCTGTCTATTCTCTGCTCTTTGCTACTCCGAGTTTGCCTCGAGGATCCCCGTCAGCGGTAGCGCTTACACTTACTCCTACGTAGTCTTCGGCGAATTGATTGCGTGGCTGATCGGCTGGAATTTATTGATGGAGTACGCCATCGGGAACAGCACGATTGCCTTTTCTTGGTCTGACTATTTTTCTAACATACTGAACGGCCTAAAGATGCCGTTGCCGAGCTGGCTCGAAAATGATTATTACTCCTGCTCAGAGGCCGCAGTCAACGCGGCTGATACTATTGGCAAGCCGAAATTTGACGATGATCTGGTAACTATTTGGGACAACGCCCCACGCCTCGCTGGATTGCGAATAATACTAGACCTACCTGCGCTTGCGATCAATTTGGTGATTACCTGTTTGGTCTACATCGGAATTCATGAGTCCAAACTAGCAAGTAACGCCATGGTCTTTTTGAAGTTGACGGTTGTGATCGGAGTGATCGTCATCGGATGGTTTTATGTTTCCCCATCGAATTGGGTCCCATTTGCACCGAACGGGGCAACCGGAGTTCTGAAAGGAATTGCAGCGGTTTTTTTTACTTATATCGGGTTCGATGCAATCTCGACGACCGCCGAGGAGTGCAAGAATCCGAAACGCGATCTTCCGCTTGCGACCCTGCTAACCCTCGGAATATGTACGGTGCTTTACGTCATCCTGACTTTTGTTTTGACAGGAATGGTGAACTACAAGGAACTTGACGTCAAAGATCCGCTGGCGTTTGTATTTACAAAGCAGAATCTCAATTTACTCTCCGGCATCATATCTTTGAGTGCGGTGATTGCGGTTGCAAGTGTATTTCTGGTTTTCCAACTTGGGCAACCCCGCATCTTCATGAGCATGGCTCGCGATGGCTTACTCCCAAAACGGTTTGCACGTATTCACCCGACGTTTCGAACCCCGTCTTTTGCTACAGTCGTAACTGGGTTCGCAGTCGCCATTCCTACAGTTTTCCTGAATTCGCAAATCGTGATGGATTTGTGCTCGATCGGAACTCTCTTTGCATTTGTCTTGGTTTGCGGTGGGATTTTGAAGCTAAACGCAATTGATCGAGTCGAAGCAGCAAGAACAGGGAACTCGACGGTTCGATCCGGATTTCGAGTTCCCTATTTCAATGGCCGGTACGTCGTTCTGGCCTTGTTCATAGTTTATTCGATGTTCATGCAATCGATGCCGTTAGACCATGACCTCACTGAAAATTGGACCTGGAACAAGTTTCCGTACGTTGTTTTTTATGGCGTTTTCTTCGTTTTATCGATACTAACATGGGTTCGCCGCTGGTCGCTCATTCCAGTCTTAGGGGTAATCACAAATCTTTATTTGATTGCGGGAATTGGGCACCTGAACTGGCTGAGATTCGCCGTCTGGTGTACCGTCGGATTAGCTGTCTATTTTGCTTACGGATATCGCAATAGCCGCTTGGCCCTTTGATGATGGATCTGACAAAATGCGATTGCTAATCGACGGTTACAACTTGATGTTCGAGAGCACGTCGGTCGACAACAGTTTGGACGGCAAGAATGCACTGCGTGCGGCTCGGGGGCGCTTGTTGAATCTGCTGGTGGATCTCATTGAGGCATCGATGAGGGACCGAACGATGATCGTGTTCGATGCAAAAAGAGCCCCTCCAGGTCTGCCTGATCGATACGAGTACCAAGGGATACAAATCGTCTTTACGCGAGATTGGGATTCCGCAGACGAAATGATTCAAACGGAGATACGCCGACATTCATCCCCAAAAACCCTGACGGTCGTTTCTTCGGACCACGCAATTCATCGCAAAGCTTTAGCGCGTGGAGCGACCGTAATCGACAGTGACGAATGGCTTGATCGGCAGATGAACAATCGCGCAAGCAGAGCCAGCCAAGGAACAAATAGTTCTGAGTCGATCGAGGCGCAAGATTCCAAGTCGAAAAATCGATTGCTTACTGATGAGGAAAAAGAAAAGTGGCTAAAGGAATTTGGTGGATAAGCAAAGAGAGTATCCAACTAGCGCATTGTCACGGCTAAGATTCGGGGTTTGATAGTAGTGGACGAGGCGA
>JAYTVL010000395.1:0-4527 GCA_043744075.1 Pirellula sp.
AATGTTTCTCTGAATCGCTCAGTTCGGCCCACGTTCGTTTGTGTCGCGTTCGATTGCAGGATGCATTGTTGGGCGTAGGTGGCAGAAAGAACGCGTCACGGTGCGAATGTCGCGTGGTGTTCGCCACCCAACGCCGCGCGTCCGTTCGCGGCGTGCTCGGTTTCTGTTTAGCCTTCCGCGTCGACGATCTTGAACATCTCTTTGATTCCATCCATCGCGATTCCAAGCTCGCGCAATTCGATGGTCTTCTCGTGGTTAAACTCGAAGTCGTCTGCGAACGGATCAGGGAACGCAGCGAGGTGTTGTTGGAGCAAGGCGAGTTGCTCGTGGACCTGGGCGTAGTTGTTGGTGTAGGTGTCGTACTGCTGGTATGTGTGACCGGCCATCTTGGTTTTCCTTTAGGGTTCGAATTTGAAATCGCATATGCGTTAACACACATGAGCCATGCGGTTCGAACCGCATCAAGCCGAAGGAGAAAAGATTCTGCAGGTTATTCAGAATCTTTTCCCCAACGCATCGTTGTGTCGCAATCAGCAATCGCGACATGTTTCCCAAGCCCGCTTGCTGCCGTAGCAGATCTGGCCACCTTCGACGATGTAGACGATGCTTTCATCGGCGACGTCTTGGTCGTCGCCTTCGTCTTCGTCGTCCGTATCGTTCATCTCTTGACCCGAGGTGACGCCGCAAACGCGGTTCTCAAAGGGCCAATTTTGCTGGGTCATCAAGCGGACTTCTGCGTCGCCACCAAGCTCTTCGCGGTAGTCGTTGAGGATTTCGATCAGGGTGTCGAGGTTCATGTTTGTTTCTCCGTTGGGGTAAATGAAAATCGTTCATGCGATAACACACATGAGCCATGCGGTTTGAACCGCAGCAAGCCGATTCCAGCAGCTTTTCGCAGTCTTTTTGAATGTTTCTTCCCAGGCCATAGATTGCCCCACGTTGGCGTGTGTCGCGTTGATTTCCATGTGGGGTCGTCAGTCGCATCCGAAGCAAAGAACGCGACGGTGGGCAAGTGTGGCGACCAAACGAGAGAACGCCGCGCATCCGTTCGCGGCGTTCGTGGTGTACCGTTGGTCGGTGGCCTAGAGGATCGCGCCGAGTCGGCTTCGTTTCATCGCGTCGAGGGCGTTGATCGCGTTGAAGTGTTCGGTGGGAAGCGGGCCGGCGCTTGGCGTTTGTTCTGCGTCGGCGATCTCGAGTGCGTCTGCCAAGGTTCGCAACCCCTCGACCGCTTTGTAGTAGGCGTCGCGAATCTCTTGGGCTTGGTGTGCGTCCATCGTTTTGAAAATCACGCGAAGGGCGGCGTCGGTTGCTTTGTGTTCGTTAGTGTTCATGGCCATGGTTTTGTCTCCGGGTTGGAAAAAGGTTTGAATCGTTTACGCGATAACACACATGAGCCATGCGGTCTCGATAACCTCAAGCCGAACATGCGAAGAATCAAAAAAGTTTCTTCATCATTGTTTCGATGCCGACATATCGCACAAAACGCAACGGGTGGCGTTCGTAGAAAGCTTGGGTCTTTATGGAACGAAAGCTCCGACTGGAAGCGATCCCAGCTTGGCAGCTCTTTCGTGACTACAAAGCTTGTCCGCCAACCGCATCCGCCAACCAGGTCCGCGAGTTCTTTGCGACTCAGGAGATTCCCCAGTGTGGTCTATGTCCAGCACGCAAGATCCCTTTCCACCACCAAGATCCCACCAGCAAAGAACAACAAATGTGAAGCGAGTGATTGCAGTGCTCGACTTGCCTCCGCGCCGAAGCTTGCCGAACATTCGAGCCAGCTTTCACGCCGCCGCGACACGATGGAATGCGGCAGTGCTCTGGATCACCAAGCCATTGCACACGTGCCATCCGTTTTGGCAGAAGATGTTCGTCTGCGATCACGTACAAACGCTCTTCGGGGCCAGTCACGTTCTCCAACTCGACAATGACATGGTTATCCGGAGCGATTGTCAATCACCGTTTGAACTGGTGCCTACAACCGACTTCGCAATGGTATCTGGACGGCAAAGCCCGCAACGGCGCGTCGATCGCGCCAGCTGGAATCAAATGGCGCACGAAGAATGGGCACGACGCTGCGATGTCATACCCGCGCCGGCATGGACGCATCCTAACGGTGGTCTTTACCTCTATGGCACCGAACCATTCGGCTTGATGTTCGCCGAAATAATCAGCAATCTCTTGCCGACGGCAGGCAAGCACGATCTCGGATGCGACGAATCTTTAGTTGTAAACCATCTGTGGACCTACCATCGTAGTGCGATTCGCTTCCTGCCGACCGACTACAACGTGAACCTGCAGCAGAACGAATGCTGGGTAAGCAATCCGGTAATGCAAAGCTACATCTATCATTTCGTTGCGAGAACGAAAGAACGACTTCCAGAAGTCCGCTGGCAACGAACTGATCCTTTGGAGTTGCCTTATCCATGGGACAAACGCTCTAGGGCGATTGTTGAACGATGGGGGAACAGCCCTCCAGATTCCTTCGAGCTGGAAAACATTACCCATGCCGAAACTGCAGCAAATCTCCTCGCCGCTTATCCAAAGCTGCAGATCATTGTGTCTGGCTCTCAGGGCAGTCAAATGAAATCTTGTGATGCCATTCCGAACCACGATCGTTGCGGCCAATTTGCTTCCACGCACACCTCGTATCTGAATTTGATCAGGCTCCTGCTTCGACTCGGCCCGAACGCATCGCGAATAGTTCCGAATGAAACGCTCTTGCAATGCTATCACAACAATTAGGCGTGAATGGCAATTGACCAAACGTGTCATCGCCATCGAGAAACTCGTGGCGAAGGAGTACATGCCATGTCAAAGAAACCGAAGGAAATCGACTTTCGCAGGGAAGCCGAAGATCAACTCAACGCTATTAGGTGTCGAATTGGACAGGAAGTTCCACTCAGCAATCGCTACGTCCGAGGCAAGCGGGCCATTCTTGTCTCTGTCGACGGTGAAACCGCGACGCTTCAATTTCCCAACTGCGCGACGCTTGCCAATGTTCCGCTCCGGGATTTGGTAGATGACAGCGGTTACTGGAGAGCCTAATCGTCTAATGATTTCGATTTCATTTCCGCATTGACCTAAGTTGTCACATGCCCAGTTGATAATAATTGTGTTGGGACGCGGCAGACCAACAATTCCCGCACTGCCGCAGCAATCGAACTCAAGGAAGAATCAAAATGCTAGTTCTAAGTCGCAAAGTTGGTGATAAGTTAGTTATCGACGGCAACATCACTGTCGAAGTCGTCAAGATCTCTGGCAACCGAATCTCTCTCGGCATTGTTGCTCCTTCCAATGTCAAAATCCTCCGTGGCGAGTTAACCGAACAGCAAGCCAAGGCGCAAATGGTGGAACTAGTTGTTGAAGATGGACTATTGGTGGCCTGCTAGACTCATAAGTGGTTTGAGTCAAGGCTATCCACGACCACCTTCACAGCAAGTCTCGCATATCGTGTGACACTTGGAACATTGCAACTTCGCGCGGATGTCAATCAGCGATCCGCCGCAAACAGGGCAAGCCGGTTGGCACGGCTTTTCGCTCTCCTTGACTTTAGCTTCGTTGGTGTTTCCACCTGGATTGTTCTCATGTTGGAATTTCATGGGATTAGACCTCTACTTCGATGATCGTTCGATGGAAAGAAGGACAAGTATACAACTTCCATCGTCGATGACGTTGAGTCCCGCTTCCCGAGCGGCCTGGCTTCCTTTGGGATCTTCTGCTCCGGGTTGCATCCAAATATTCTTGATGCCAGCAGCGATTGCTTGTTGTAGGACTTCGCGTGTGACTTGAGGCGGCGTGACGATCGATAGGGATTCTGGGACAACAGGTAGATCAGCAATCGAGGCGAACGCGTGATCGCCTTCTACATCGATTGCCTTCGGATTCAGCGGATAGACACTTCGACCCGATGCGACGAGTGCTCGAAAGACTTTGTTGCCGTCCTTGGATCGATCTTGCGATGCGCCGGCCACGGCGAACGTGCTTGCTTTCAAAAATACTTCGATATTATTCATTGAGCATGGAGACTTTCGCTGGGTATCCGCGTTTATACGTATGTCGGGATGCTGGCTTGTTGCAAGAATTTTGGTGAACAATAATTCGTGATCTGGGAAAATTCAGCGAACCAATTCATCTTAGCGACGTCTATCTTCCTGTACACGCTACAAGGCGTGATGAGGAATCTGAAAAGCAATCAATCACTGGATACGAGATCATGACTTCAATACGGCTGAGTACCGAACGATTTAATGGATATGAGGGTTGTATCGTGTCGCAAGACGCGAATACGCTCCCCTGTGTCCATTTAAATGGGCAACCATATCGGAGGTAACACTCGGCCGTACTAACGAAGCAAACGTTGGCGAACCCGGTGTTACCCGCAAAGTGACACCGGGTTTTTTCGTAACTATTTCCAACGATTTACATACAGATGGACTGGTAGCTGAGACGGTATAGCGGCGGTCTGAAGAACCGCAGAGGAGGGTTCGAGCACCTCCCAGTCCACTGAATGCGTTGCTTGCAAAA
>JAYTVL010000396.1:0-4504 GCA_043744075.1 Pirellula sp.
GAACCAAACACCAAAGTGTTCCACTTTCGCCTATATCTTATTGCGCTCGTTCGAAAACAGTTTTGATCCCTTGCCAATCTACTTGCACCTCAACTCCTAGAAGCCAAAACACAAACAAATCAGCGGATGAACACAGAACCGGTTTCAAACTTAATTGCATTGCCCATCCACTCCCAAAACCGCCTAAGCAGAATACCGCCTAAACAACTCTGAGCTGATGAACTTTAAGATGCCATCTACCAATCCAACCATTTTGTCAAAGATCAATTTTCCCCTAACCGTTTTCTTCGCCTCAGCGAATGCCCCGGTTGCGGGAGCGAGAATCATCCAGATTTCGGATCTGGCCGCAAGGCCTTTTCCTAACTTAATTCTGGAATGATTTTCGAGTGGAGGTGAAGGGACTTGAACCCATGACATCTTGCTTGCAAAGCAAGCGCTCTCCCAACTGAGCTACACCCCCGATTTTGCAGTCTCTCGACAAGTCAAGTGATCGCACACACTAAAGCTACCACACACAGCCCGTTTGAAAAGTCGAAATTATCGCCGATCCGCGAAACTGTTTGTCTCAAATGCGCGAGCCTGGACTCGAACCAGGGACCTCGTCGTTATCAGCGACGCGCTCTAACCAACTGAGCTACACGCGCAAAACCCTTAAATAGTCCGTTTGAACGATCCAAAAATTAGAGCGGAAATCGTAACGCAAGGTTCATCAATGTCAACGCTTATTCTTACCAAGCCTAAACGTCGTCAATTTGGAGCGGCCCGTGAATATCGGTCTTCAATTGCCGCAACTTAAGTGAATCTTACGCTGTTTTATTCCTGAAAAACCAGCTTTTTTGCCTTTACGAATCCGCAAGCGGTTTCTTCTTTTCAGTAATTACTTTGCATTGAGACGCCATTTCTGCATTCATTTCGATGTAGTTTTTCCACTCTTCTGGCACATTGTCCTCGTGAAAAATGGCTTCCACGGGGCATTCTGCCACACAAGCCTCGCAGTCAATGCACTCTTCAGGGTGAATGTAGAGCATCTTTTCCCCTTCGTAAAAGCACTCTACGGGGCAAACTACCACACAATCGGTATATCGGCAGCCAACGCAAGGTTGGGTAACAATGTGGGCCATGTCTTAAAAACCTCTCTACAGATGGCTGAATATTGCGAAAAAACGTTGTTCGAAGTGATTTTCAGGGACGCATTCGGTAAGTTGAAGGGAATTCAGTCCCCCTCAAAATACGCAAACTTCCTCAACGGCATGTTAGGCATCCTTGTTTGGAGTGTCAAGCAACCCGAATCTGCTTGCTGTCGGCTCCCATTGGGCCTAATATTGAGGGATTCCTGGAAGTCGTTCCAGGGAATCGCGGTCCTCAACATCGGTCCCCTGCGTTTCTCAACCTTCGATTCAATCCTCCCAGCAAGCAACAAAACGTGGCTCTTTCCAATCTTGATCGTGAACTACTACGAGATTGCTTGGCTAAAGCTCCAGACGCATGGGAGAATTTCACAGACCGCTTTCTCGGTCTAGTCATCCACATTATTAGCCATACCGCGATTTCACGAAATGTAACATTGTCCCAAGAGCTGCGTGACGATCTTGTGGCCGACGTTTTCCTTTCTTGGATCGACAAAGACTCGGCCATCCTTAGACGCTTTCGCGGACAGAGCTCTCTGGCCACCTACTTGGCGGTCGTTTCACGTCGCGTTGTCCTTCGTCGCATGTCGCAATTGCGACTGCCTCAATCGCACCAATCGATCGAGGGACTCCGTCTCGATCCCGTAGACCGAGAAACAAATAGCTACACCCGAGACGAAATAGAACACCTAGAAGCTTCTATAGACAAACTTTCACAAAACGAAGCTCAAGCTGTTCGTATGTTCCATCTCGAAGGCAAATCCTATTCTGAGATCGGTTCGCACATCGGAATGGCAGAAAACAGTGTCGGCCCATTCTTGTCACGAGCTCGCGAAAAAATCCGGCGTTCCGACTGACACCTATGATTCAATGTGGCCGATCGCAAGCTAGCAAACGAAAGCAAATGTACGCCGACTAGAGAAACTTTTCGCTTTAGTCCTGATTTCCGGCTGCATGGACAAACTAAAGACGATACCAGATTCTCACCCCTCCCTTGTCAACACCATTCGATAGCACTCAATTCGCTCAATCTAGAGGCTCTTGAAAAAGTAGCATCGACGAATACACCCCAGGAGGGTTTGGCAAGCTTGTGGCGGTCGACGGATTGTGCAATGCTCGACCGCCTCAAGCTGCCTTTTTTTGCTTATGACAAACTTTGATTCAAATAGAGCTCTTCGATGGCCTGTGTTGTGTCCGCTTCACTCGCCGCCTTGTCTGCTCGAAGCATGGCAATTTTGGGATCGCGAAGCTTCAATTTACCAGTAACGTTCTCGCGAATGATCCCTTCGAATTTTACAGTCACTACGATCTGCGGTAAAAACTCCCAACCTGGCCGCGTACCACTAGCGCTCTGCCTCTCAAACTTGCGACCAGTAAGCAATCCGCGTTGCATCACGTCGTTCTGAATCTGTCGATCTCGCACCACATCCAAACCAGACACATCGCCGACTATTTCAAAATCTGTGCCGCTAGCCGAGACACTTTTGGCGGATATCACGTACGAGCCAAACATGCCTGCGGACTCTTTGCTGGTCACCGCCATCGTCCCGCCAGTGATCACGAGGTCCAACGTAATCTCAGGTTTGCGTTTAATCCAACTCAGGTCTCGCGATGCAATGAGATAAGCCCCCAACAAATCTTTTGCAATAATTCCTTCGTAACCTTGGGCGCGGAAATGGTGGAAGAAACGATTAACGTCTTCTTGATTGTTAGCCAATTGCCCTTCGGCAAGCGACAGCGGGAGGGGCGTCGGTAGCTGCAGCAACGGACTTATTAGCGTCGACAAAGCAGCACGGCGTTGGTGCAGGGGTTGGCTTGTTAGATCGACGTTATTCATGTAAAGCAAATCGAAGGCGGCAAACTTAAGTGTCACTGGACGAATTGGTTCTCCCTGCAGCATGGAGAATACCTCGTACACAGAAGCCGGCCGCGGACCCTCCATATCTAAAATAGTCCCGAACAGTTCGCCGTCGACGATTGCGTTAGCGACCGGAAACATCGCAATGGTTCGATCTAATCCGGGAATCAGTTCGAGCCAGTCCTTTCGATTGCGAGTGTACGCCCCGCACAGGATCGCCCCCGTCGCATCCGAAGCTTTGTGCAAGAGCAGTCGAATTCCGTCATATTTTCTTTCGACCCAAACTGGATATTTGGAAATCTGCTCACCACCTATGGATGCTAGCGCTGGCCGAACCGGTGACAGCGGTTTGAGTTGGATCGCGCGCAAGCCCTCTGGGCCTTGCTCACTTAAGATATTGGCCACGTTGATCGGGTCCGTTAGTGCGATAGCGTGCTCCACCGATTCGGTCGAAACGTTAAACTTCTTTGCAATCGCAGCGGCCAGCATTTGGCCTTGGTATTCGAATCCAAAACCAGCCGCTCTAAGTACAAGCTTGACCAAATAGTAAGCTTCCATGCGTCCACATCTCTCAAGCAGGGAACGGAGCAATTCAAAGCGGTTGGTGTTGGACAAATCAGGCATCGGTCGCAAGGACGCGAGCACCTCCGTAGCGGTGAGTGGATCCTCCTGTTTTATGACACCGGCATGTTTTGCAAAAAGGATGGCGATATCGCCAACGCGCGTCAGCTCGTCAAGTAAATCGGTGCGAGCTTGTAACGAAACCGATTGGAGCAATCGCAAAAGTGAATCGCGACGAAACATACTTCGTCGGCCTTCGAACGGATCACCCAAAAGGCATGCGATTTTTTGACAAAAACTCAAGCCGACTTCTTTATTTAGAAAGTTTTCAACGAGCTGGGCCGAGGCTTGTGTCGATGCGATCGACTTGGATTGACAAGCAAAGCCAAATATTTCGGTGGCGCGTTGGTCTGCCAATCCACTGAGAGGCAGGAACAATCCCTTGCACAAGGAAAAGAACGAAATCGATGAAAAACGTTCGATTGGGATCGTTGCTGTTGGGTCTTCCTGAGCGAGAGCGGCGATCGCAACCTGCAAGTGATATGGCATTTCAGGGACAGATAAGTCGTCGCTTTGCAGCCCTATCGATTTTAGGCTTGAGGCTAGGTCGTTTCCCGAGATATACCAATCTTGCACATCGTATTGAGTAATGATTTTCATGGTACTTTCTTTGCATAGTGCCCCCAGCAGGCGTTTTGTAGGTCCTGCCTGCCGGGCAGGACTTCGATCATTGCTTTCGATCGGGTTGAGATCGAGTTGAGTTGAGACCGTGTTGAGTTGAGACCGTGTTGAGTTGAGACCGTGTTGGGTTGAGACCGTTGCGATTTTACGTGACGCTAAGTGCCGCCCGGCAGGCGGCACCTGGGCTGTGCGACAAATAGCAGTTTCGATATTTCTTTCTGATTTATATGGAGTCTTTTTTGTTCCGAACAAAAACAGAGTTATGAATATCGCTAGG
>JAYTVL010000397.1:0-16392 GCA_043744075.1 Pirellula sp.
CGAACGAAAACATGGGGGGACGGAGGCGCCGCAGGGTAGAATTGCTGGCTAGTCAGTCTGGCTTCCATCGAGACATGATCTAATGGAGAGCTTGAAGTCCTGCCCGGCAGGCAGGACCTACTGAGGTACCGACTACTTCTTTTTTGCGGCTTTCTTCACGGCCGTTTTCTCTGCAATTGGCTTTGTTGCAGCCTTGGCTGGGGCAGATTTTGCTGCAACTGCTTTTTTTGCTGCCTTTGGAGCTGCCGATTTTTTTGCTACAACTGGCTTGGCTGCAGGGGCTACTGGCTTGGCCGCAGGGGCCGATTTTTTAGCCGCGCTCTTCTTGACGTTGATGGCCTTTCCAGTCGCTACGGAACCTGCCTTGGCAGTCGACTTAGGTGCCTTGCCCCCAAAAATTCCAACCCATCCGTCTGAATACTTCTCATTAGTTCCAACACGCGTAATTGTCACTGAATCACCTTTATTAGCCAAAACTGAAATCACCTATCAAACATCAGATCCGACGCACCCGGCCAAAGATAGCCACTTACGCCAGATCCCTATTGGTTAGGTTAGCGGAACGTTGATTGTCCGGTCAATACGTTTTTTACATTCCGTTCACGTTAGAGATTGATTTGATGCGTGTTTCTTCCATGTCGATCTCTCGCTCCCGTTTCTGAACCAGCGACTCCTCAATTATCGAATGACGAGCCAGATCGTGCAATCGTTGACGCTGTGCGGTTAACACTCGTGCAAATGCCTTTTGGCAGACTGGAGACTGGTTTTCCAATACTTCTTCTTCCAAGTTCAAACGCAGAAGCCAACTGTCGCTTGGGCTCGGAAATAGGAACGCTTCCAGAATGCCAACACAGTAACAATACACATGAGATTTAGAACCGTGGATACTTCGCGCATTCAATCGACTCTTTGATTTCTAAATTGCATGCAAACGTGTGCAGACGCATTTCGGGGAATTTTTGCTGGCTGTAACGAGAAATCATGGTCTTTCAGCGAACTTTTGGTACCGGTGGTGCCGATAAAGTCGGTGGTATCGGGTTTACCGCTCGTTCTCGTTGTATTGAACATGCGTGTCAAGCCGATTATTCGACGGTTTCAAGGCATAACAGTGCCGACCAGCAGGTGTCCAAAGCATCTGTTCCAATGGGGGTATTGCTGTTTCTGTTGACAACCAGAGGCTGCAATCGCAAATTTGCGTTGGAGAGATTTCAATGAAGTTGCTCAAAGGCTGGAAACTAAAACTATTCGCCGGATTGGCATTCGCATCAATCAGCGTGCCTCTGCAAGCTCAAAAGCCTGGGAGCTTAGACCCTCGCAGTTTGGGGTACGGTCCCCAAATCGGGCCTGCTTCATACCAGATACCAGGACCACCTCCAGGAATGTCGGCTGGTCCTTCAATGGGAATGCAGATGGATCCGTATTTGCCAAGCTTGTCTTGTGACGGAAGCCCAGACGGATGCGGAGGGCAATGTGGCCCAGACGGATGCGGAGGTGGATGCGGCGGAGGCCAATGTGGCGCTGGATGCGGCTTAGGCGGTGGTCTCTTAGGGGGAGGCAGTCTCTTAGGTGGCCAATGTGGTGGACTCTGCGGCGGTGGCCAGTGTGGAGGCCAGTGCGGAGGACTATGCGGAGGACAATGTGGGGGCCAGTGCGGTGGACTCCAAGACAGGTTTGGTCGTTCTCCGTTTGATCTATTGAGCGCCCTTCGAGGTAGACTCGCAAATTGTCGCGGTTTGCTGCGGCCCTATGGCGAAGGCGGAATTGCAACGCAAAGATGGTTTGACATTTCCGCGGAAGCGATGTTTTTGAAAAGAACAAATGGTGGCGCAAACTTCAATACTTCGTCGCTCGGAGCAGGCAGCAATAATTTTGTGCTCGGTACCAACAGTGTTCCACTAAATTCACTTGAACCTGGATTGGCATTGCAAGGGAACATACAAGTTGGACCTGGATCGAATCTAGAAGTCGTTTACTTTGGTTTGAACCGATGGGAAAATTCAGCTTCTGCGACGTCAACTGCGCCAAATCTATTCTCATTCCTCAGCAACTTCGGGACGCTTCCAATCAACGGGTTTGACGATCCGGACCGTTCCTTTGTCCATACTCTGAGCTATTCCTCAACCTTGAACAACGGTGAAATCAATTTCCGCCGTCGATGGGCTGAGCCAGCCGGATTCTTCCAAGGAAGTTTCCTGTCGGGTGTCCGGTATTTGGATCTAGACGAGCGGGCCTCGTTCACGGCACGTGGCGAAAACAATAACACGGCTGCTAACAACGGTCTTCGATTTTTAGACTACACAACCAACACCCAGAACTCCTTAGTCGGGTTTCAAATTGGGGCTGATCTCTGGTACAACGTTATCCCTGGCGTGAAGATTGGAGTCGAAGCGAAATCCGGCGTATACAACAATCGTGCACATCAAAACACGGCTATCATTGCGAATTCACTGCCTAACTCCGTGACAGAAGAAGTATTGTCAAATCGAGTTGCGTATATTTCGCAAATTGCCCCTCAGGCGTACTATCGACTGAACTACTCATGGGCAGTTCGATCATCCTACCAGTTGATCTACATTGACGGTGTGGCTTTGGCAACGGAAAATTTTAACGCTGCACCACCTACTGCCCTGCTAAATACTGGTCGAGTTCCAAGGATCGAAAGCGACGCTGAGATCGTGCTTCAAGGCTTCACGGTCGGTGCCGAGTACACTTGGTAGTAATGCATCCAGCTCTGGCGTGCATTCAATAAGTAAAATCTAAAACCCAGGAATTACGCTCCTGGGTTTTTTCAATTCAAAGCCAGGTGCTTTGCCACATCTTGATTTTAGGGTAGTGGATCTTGCTAAGTATCCTCCCAGCAAAAGGATCTTAAACAAGATCTACTACGTCCTTCGGCTGCCGACCCCAAATTCTTAGTCGTCACGGAGTCCCTGTTGAATACGTCCCTAAATATCTTTGGGAATAGATCCGATGTTGTGCCGCCCTCCGAGCTTGAGCTCAACAAAAACGTGGCCCGGTGGCTGTCGCCACCGGCAGAGATTTGCCGCCCTCCGGGCTAATAGACATGTTAATTTTTCCTCGGCCCGGAGAGCGAAATATTCTTTCCAGTGGCGTCAGCCGACTGGTTTCATATGACATTCTAGGCTATCTGCGGTGTTTGAAAACGGAAGGAATTTCCGGTTTTTGGCACTAGTGCTCCTTGAATGACTGGTTCGGTGGCGACCAATACCGAAATTGAAACAAATCGTGATTCGAAAACCAACGGCCACACCAAAAATAGTTGTGTGTCCCCATTGCTCCTGCCGCCAATTCAGCGGATTGGTAACTGTAAGCGCAGGCTTCCGTCGGGTTCACCCAATGGTATCTACACAACTATCCTGGTTGAGTAACTCCCGCTGGCTTGCCCAGCGGATCGTTCGGCTCTGGCTCTGCCCAGGTCCCCAAGGACGGGATTACGCATATCTATGCTTCACCCGCTGATTAGGCCAAGTTTAACAAGGCCCGCCACGCCCGACCATGAACGACAACTTCGTTTGCCTTAGCCAGTCGAGTATTTCCATTCTGGTTTACAGACAAACTCGCTTTACGCTAAAAACTGACGTCCGGCGATTACTCGCCTGTGCGTTGGCTCCTACCACTTGAGATTAAGCTTCGCATCTCGTAAACATCCTTCGGTTTTCCCGCTACGTTGGCGAACAAGCGGCCAAATTCCCTCAGTGCCGATCATACTCCTTGATTCGAATCAGTCTGGAAAAGTTTGAAAGGTTCGTACGGATTATATTTGATTTGCTTCGCGACGAGCGTGATCAGCCGTACCGCAGGCTTTGAAACTCGCGATCAGTAAGCACTCCTTCAGCAAGTCCCATATCCCATTTGCGTCCAATCCATTCGGCATCAATTCCCACAGGAACATTCGTCACCGCGCATGCGACCAGTCCATGAGTGTGCGTCAAACTGAATTCGATTGGTTTGCCCTCGTGCAACGCCTCGCAATACGGCTTACCATGAGGCACGGCATTAAGTCGGATCTCGCCAAGAGGCAAAGCGGCGTATCGGCTGATGGACTTGCGTAGGAGCAAATGAGCTGCAAGATAGTGATGCCGGAGCGTGGGAAATCGAAAGGCATGGTATTTGGCTTGTTCGTCAGCCGATAGCAGCGGCAACTGAACCTGCAATCGACCTTCCTCGATTTCTAAAGGGTGTGCCACCCAAACTTGAACATCGATCATACAACCGTCAAAACCATGTAAGCAAAAGTAAATCGAGCACTTTCAGGTACCACGCAAACAATGCATTCTCCCGATTTCAATTTACCAGACATGGCCAATTCCTCAAGCATGATAAAAATCGAAGCTGAGCCAGTATTACCCTTGGTGGCAAGGTTGGTGAACCATCGTTCTTGTGGAACTTCAAAATTGAGCTCCCGCATCGTGTTGGCAATCGGTTGCCTAAAGAATTCGCTGCTCATATGAGGCAGCAGCCAATCGATTTCGGACGCAGGAACTCCGTATTTGGAAATGATTCGCTCCAATGATTTGCGAAATGCCACTAGGATCACATTCCGTTCGAGAACGCGAGCATCTTGCGAAAGGTTGAGGTACCCCAAACGCAACATTGTGTTCGGATCTGCGGAATCGCGCCAACCCTCCAGCGATCCGTCCGGGAGCTTGATCGCTCCAGCGTACATGCACGACTCCAATTCGCCCGCATACGAGACGATATCGATCCATTCCACTCGCAAGGATAAGCCCGTGGGATTCGGTTGAGATTGAACGAGAACTGCTCCAGCCCCATCGGAAAGCATCCAACGCAGGAACTCATTTTCAAAGCTTAGGTAAGGGTTGTTGTCAGCTCGGGCTTCAAGTTGATTGCGAAAGTGCGCGGCTTTCAAGGAACCTGATGCAAGCTCCGAACCAGCAACGACGGCATTGAGATTCGTCCCGGTTGCTACTGCGTTGCACGCATATCGCAACGCAGTCATGCCTGAGCAACATACTCCAGCCGTGCTTGCGATCTCACACGCTGGCAATCCCAAGACCCCTTGAACCATGGCCGCATGGTTAGGAATCCATTGATCTGGCGATGAAGTGCCACAAGCCAAGATGTCGATTTGGTCTTTGCGGAGACTGCTTTGTTGCAGCAAACTTTCGATTGCGAGGGCCGTCAACTGCGCGTTGGTGTGCGACGCTTTTCCCGTAGTCCGATCGATGCCATAGTGTCGTGTGCGAATGCCGTTTTCGCCAATATCACATCCTTCATTCGCGAAGGTCGTCCGCCTACGGCTCCCAAGACATTTTCGATTTCGTCGTTGGTCACTAGGGCGTTGGGCAAACATACTCCCCAACCGTTCAAATATACGTTCATGGTTCCTCGGCCGTTTGTTCGACGGTTGCCGTTAGGCTTTCTAACTTCCAAAGCAAAGAGTCTGTCAATTCGCGTAAACTAAGCCCTTGCATCAATGCTCGCGAGTCCATTGCAAATCCAAACTCGGACTCCATTTGAATTGCCATCCGAAAGACCATTAGCGAGTCGAGTCCCAACTCAGCCAATGGTTGCTCGGGCCGAAGCTTTTCGACCGAAATTTCAAGCTCCTCGGCGAGTTGTCGCCGCAGATGCGCTTGCAGAATTTCCTTTCGATCGGCTGGCGGCATTGCCAGGAGGCGCTCCGCCGTCAAACCAAGTGGCTCCGCGTTGGACGTGTGCGCTTGGATGGTTGATCGGCCAAGTTCGACTTGCGCTTTCTTAGTAAGCTCGAACCCTTCAAACTGAATGCCCAGCATTTGCAGTAACGGCTGGCCATGTTTGTTCCAAACGAAAACGTCCGCCTCGATCGCATTTACTACTGACGATTCGCGAACCGTTGCCAAACTCCATGCGGGGAGGGATTCCGTATCGAACCACTCTACGGACTGCATCCCAACTGGAACAAATGCAGTCGCATCGTGTGCATGGAACTCGCTCGACTTGGCGGCGCCCGCGACATGGAGTGCGCTATCCAAATAGCCCAGATGCATCGCAAGCCCGGAATCGTCGTGTTGTTGGGATTCGATTGTTTGAAGCTGCCCAAGGGCTTGATTGCCCTGGCTCCAAAGCTGCTGGAGTTGTCGAAAGGCTGGTCCATATTGCAGTCCGATGCTATCGAATCGCTCATAAATAGACGACACGTCGGATGATTGTGTACACGCCGTCTGGTGATCCGCCAAGATTCCGCCCATCCAAACCTTTTTTGCCATCGCAACTTTTCCCATTACAAAGTTTTCCGATTTTTCTGTTGTCCGTTCTAAGCTAGACGATGCACAAAATGGGTTCGACCTACCTGCGATGTAAAGCACACATCTTCCCACGTTACTTCCGGGTTTCGTACTAGCCAATCGATCAATCGTTTTGCTTGTGCCAGCAAAGCGGCAGGTGATTTGGCAGATAAAACTAGCCAACGATCCAATTCATGCAATGCACCTGCGGGTGATGGGCTCGTTTTGCTGGAGTTCGTCGAAGGCGATGAATATTCTTGAATGATGATGTGTGCGTTCGTACCGCTAAAGCCAAACGAACTGACTCCAGCTCGGAGAGGCCGATCTTTTCGTGGCAGATTGAGCAGGGATTTGTTAAACCGCAATGACTTCATGGCGATATGCGGACTCAGAACTTTCATATGGCCGAAGTTACCCCATCAACGATCACCGTCTCCAGCAGCTTTCCGCGAGCAACGCTCGCCACATCTACTTTGATGGATTGGGAATTCCACCACCAAAGAACTGCCGTCGCAATCGAAGCAAACAAAACCATGCCAAATGACCATCGAACAATCTTCATGCGTCTAATCTTTGCTCTTGAGCTGTGCAATGCAATCTAAGTTGTTTACGCGATGCTGTATTATGAACGCCGAAATCAGGCAAGATGCCAGACTCACTACCACCGACGAACCATACGCCTCTGGCTATACCAAAAGCGGTATTCTTTGCGTCTCCGAGTTGAGCATCCAAGTCGCAATTGCCGCGAACAGGTAGCCCGAAAAACAGCCGACCGGAATAGCCATTGCACTCATTACCAGCAACTCTCCAATCAACACACGTCCGGTTTCTGCAGCAGAATAGCCAAGGACTCGTAGGAGTGCCAAATCCCGTTGCCGTTCGATCATCGAAATGCTAGCAACGCTGTAGACGGCTCCTATTCCAATCACACTTGAAAACAACATATTGAAAACACGAAACAACAGAAGGTTCTTGGAATCGTTCGCCTGAAAATTCTCTAGCGCAGCGCTTTTGATGGTAACCGCCATCACCTTGGGGCACTGATGGAGCGCACGGGTTATGCCATGCATTTGGTGACTGTCAACTTGCAACAGGGCACCCTGAACACTTTCGCCATCGCGATACCATCGTTGAAAGTCGGCGAGAGTCATATAGGCATTCAATCCCGCGTAGTCCGTCACTAAGTACTCAACACGCAGTTCCATCGGTTTCTTCTGACTGGAAAGAGGTACAACCTCCACGGTCGAACCAATCTCAACCTTCAATGCCTGTGCTAGCTTGTTCGACAGGGCAATGCCATGGACGTGCAATTGCACCGGACGAAGGTCCTGGGTAACGGGCTGCATCAACAGGTGATCCTCTGATATCCCGAGAACCGTGACGCACCGATCGTAATGTCCCGAACGAATTAAGAATCGTCCAGACTCAAACCCTTCCGGATAAAGAACCCCAGGAAACCGCTGCAATTCATTGATGGCAGTCTCCGATGTTCCGGGAACAAATTGAACCATCACATCGTAACGCCGAGTCAAAAAGAACTCGAAGTCGACAACATGGGAGATCGCGCCTTGGGTATAGCTCCCCAATATCATCACCCCAATCCCCAAAGCGATCCCAAGGACTCCGAGCGCCGTACGAAGCGGCCACCGACCGAGCCCGCGCAGTACCATTCTCGATATTGGACTGAGCATCAACCAGGCTGCAACTCTATCATACCAGGACAACCGATAGGAAGCCGGGGGCTCTGGTCGAAGCCCTTGTGCGGGCGGCATCGATGCGACCGACCAAACCGAATACCCTCCTCCAACCCAACCTGCAACACTGGAAGCCAAAATCGAAAAAACGATCGAACCAGATGAAACACACAATGGCAGCTCAGGAAAGCGATAGATTTCGTTATAAATGCCGATCGCCTTGGTCGCCAACAGGATTCCTCCCAAGATGCCGGCAAGGCATCCTACCATCACCACTAACATGACATATCTAAAGTAGTGAATCCCAACATCCCACGCTGAGTAACCAAAAGCCCGCTGCATCGCGATATTCTCACGTTCCATCTTTACCAATCTCGAGGTGGCAATGTAAATGAGAAAGGATGCGACGGCCAAGAAGATCGCAGGGGGCACAATCGCTACACTATAGAGCTGCTGAATGGCGTTGACCGTATATCGATGCGAGACTTGCATCTCTCTTTCTGTCATACTCAACGTACTACCGCTAGAGAGGACTTGTGCAATTCGCTCCTTGACGATGAGTGGAGATACGTCCTTTCGCGTTGTCATTACGACATCGTTGAACATGCCGGACAAGTTGGTGGCTAGGGAAAGGTCCTCATACCTCATCCAGAGGAATGACTGAAAGATAAAACCTAGCCTCTCACGGCGAAATCGAGTCAGCGTCCGATCGTCCGCTTTCGAAAGATCTTCGTCGCCGTAGTGGACCGTACCGGTGCTTGGCCGATCCAAGCCTCCCAAAAGATTAAGCAAGGTCGACTTGCCGCTCCCCGATGGCCCCAACAGTACAATCAATTCGCCTCGATCTATGGTCAAGTCGATGCTGCGCAGAGCGTGAACGTCGACGCCGTCTAGATGATAGACCTTCGAAACCTCTTGCAAACGGTATTGAACGGTATTGGCATTCATTCGATAGCGCGTCGTCTGGCCGAAAATATTCTGTCCGAAAACTGTTCGATGAAATTGGTTGCGATTTCGAGCCCATCTTCAGCCCGCATTCTGCCTTGAATTTCCTGGCACTGGGCGGCAACAACTGGACTACGGATTAGCTCATTGAGCTTGGACGTTACACCGGTGAGTCGAAACTTCGAGCCTGCAATCCAGTCTCCAACCCCGAGTTTCACCACGCGCCTAGCGTTGTCGGGTTGGTCCCCAAACATCGGTCGAATCAACTGAGGCACTCCCGCTTGGAAACAATCCGCGATCGTTCCCATTCCACCATGATGGACCGCAACCTTAACTCGTGATAAGGTGCTTGCCATAGGTACAAATGACCTCACCAGCATGTGTTCCGGAAAATCCGATCCCAAATCCTTCGCTACTGGCGCGACGAAGATTCCGTTGTAACCCAATTTCGCGCAGGCCTGTGAGCATACGTCGAAGTATTTCTTCAATTGACTTGCGTTCGAGCCAGGATAGAAAAGCACCGATGGTTTCGATTGGCCTATGAACGTCTCCAAATCGCCTTCGTGACGCTCGCTGCTCAGGTTCGGTTTCTCCGAAGTGGGAAAGCCTGCGTACTGATGGTTGACGGGTCAGTCTTGGCTTGTGGCTGCAAACCACTCGGAAAATAGCGAGATTGTTCCCGCAGGTGAATGCCACCACTGCATCAATTTATGGAACGGTTTCAATCCGAGCTTGGCGCGCATTCGGTTAACGGAATGGCCTAAGAAATGATCTGTGATCCAGTGCACCGTTTGACCATACATCCTGCGAAAAATTCTTGGCATCCGTTCAGCAACACCCATACGAGGTAGGTTTGATTCAATCGAAAGATCAGCGGATCGCGAAAGATGTCGGGGCCATACTGCATAGGGTTGGTTAATTCGCTTTTGAATAACCAGCCTACATGCGCATGCCACAAACCACGCAACATTCTCCAAACCCCTGGCGATGATGGCGTAGGTGAATGGGGATACTCAGCTTGATCGCTGAATGCATGATGCCGACGATGAGTAGCGACCCAAAATAGCACCGGCCCCTGTGCAGCCATTGATCCAAAGATGCACAATGCGGCTCGAACCGTCGGCACCGCCTGGAAAGATCGATGTGAAAAATGCCGATGGAAACCAACTTCTACCCCCAGCACGGTAGCAACGTATAACCCGACAAGCCAAGCCAAATCGACCGTTTGAAAACCCGTCCCCAATGAGAGCCAAATAGCTGCAGCCAGTCCGAGAATGGGCACCACAACCATAACCAGGGCGAGACGTTGTTGCAGCCGCTTGGATGCCTGACTGGCTCGGTGGATGCCGCGCGTAGGATTCGTCACCCCGATGTCCGCGAGTGCGATATCCTCATGTTGAAAATGATTCGACTCATAGAGTGTTCTCGTTTGCTGACGTTTCTTTTTGCCGCTCGAAGTCCGCGGAATCGAACCTGCTCGGACAAGCCAGAGTTCTTGAAATTGAACGTCATGTTGATTGCTCAACGTCTTGCGCACGGCCATGGTGCAGTCTGTCTTTTGTTGAGCGGTGAGCTTGCGAACGCCCGGGCGTGCTTCAGCGATTACGATCAATTTCTCTTGCGAATCCTTATCTACGGAAAACACGCATGTACCGTTTGCCTGAAGAATCGAATGCGACTCTTCAACAGCAGCTTCTAAGTCTTGAGGATAAAGGTTTCGTCCGGACAGGATTATGAGATCTTTGGCCCTTCCGGTTACATAGAGCGAACCTTCCTTCATGAAACCAAGGTCTCCCGTTCGAAGCCAGGTTTGGCAGTCAGACTCTCGTCGGACGAAGGTTGCGTTCGTCGCATCGGGATCGTTCCAGTATCCAGCTGACACGCTAGGCCCATTGACCCATATTTCGCCCACCTCACCATCGCCTAATTCATCGCAGGTTTCGGCATTCGCAATCACCAATTGGTGCGCGGTGTCCTTGGTCCCACAACTGACGTATTCCGTGTCGATAGATTTCCCACTGTCAGTCACAGTCTTTACGATTGTCGTTTCTGGTTCAACAAGTTGATGTGAACCGGTTACCATGAGAGTTGACTCAGCCAGTCCGTAGCATGGAAAGAACGCTTGTTTTCGAAATCAATATGCCGCGAATGTTTCGGTGAAGCGACGCCATGTTGCCGGTCGAACCGTTTCTGCACCGCAAAACGCAACTTGCCATGAGCTCAGGTCCAAGCCGGCTTTGTCCGCTTCTGAGATTGAATCGACACAGTGATCGAAGGCAAAGTCGGGACCGCCACTGGTGGTTGCACGGTAGCGAGTTATGGCGGAAAGCCAACGTGCGGGTCGTTGCAGCACATGCAATGGGTTGAGAAGAACGACAGGAAAGCCCACGAATAGCGGTGAGGTATATTGCAGAAAAGCCGGCGCGTCGGGTGAAATCGAACGAGAGGGTTGGTTCGGGCTCGACTCCGTCGGAATGGAATTCATATCGATGGCGGGTATCCCGAGTTTTTCTGCCACCGAAATCAACCCTTGGGTTACCCCGGGCAACTTTCGGCTGGCACGAGGTCACGATCGACTCAAGCCGATGCAACGTTCGATCGATGCGTCGAGGATGAGGTGGATAAGTGGTAGTGGCGATGAGTCCCGCGTGTTGGATCGCAAAGAACCCTCGAATAAAGTCGAGGCCAGGCGGGGCAACGAGCAGGACACGATCACCCGGTTTGCAGAGTTCCCGCAAATGCAAACCAATGGACAAAGCAGAACGATGCAACGCTGCAATCGTCAATGGCTCGCAATCCGTCTCGCCATCGCCGAGGAAACGATATAACTCCAGCGATGGATCTTCAGCAGCCCAATCGCTTAATAGCTCGGTTAATGTTGTTGCCTTGCTTAACATTTTGTAGGACCGGGTTGCGTTGGCGAAGAATCGATTGCTTGGCGATGTCGCCGTTCGATGACGCCGTTCGATCGCTTCGATCGTAGTCTACAAGCACCCAAATTACAGCATATTTTCAGAAAATGCCCTTTTGAACCCAAATCGTCGCGCTGCTTACTTTGATCCTGCCGATCGCCGGCGTCTTTCTAGCTAGCTACGATTCATGGATGTATGGTTTCTCATACTTGGATATGTCGCTCTTAGTAGCGATGTATGTTTGGGCAGTGTTGGGCATCGAATTGGGTTTTCATCGTTATTTGACACATCGATCACTCAAAACAAACAACTGGATGCGAACGTTCTTTGTGATCTCGGGTTGCGTCGCAGGCCACGGTCAGCCGATTTGGTGGTGTGCGATTCATCGTCGTCATCATCAATATAGTGATCACCATGGCGACCCACATTCGCCCAACCTTCACGGTGACGGACTCATCGGGACCATTGCGATCCCGGCTGCAATTGGCGGTGTGGTAACACAAAGTTGGCATGACGCTTGGTCTGCATTTTTGTGGGGCGGGCTAGTTCGGATGTTTTTGGACCAACATGCACTTTGGTGGGGCATCGTGACCGTCTGCCATCGCTTTGGCTATCGAACCTTTCAAAGCCATGACAAGAGCACCAATCATTGGTTGATTGCAATTCTGTTTCTAGGTGACGGTTGGCATAACAATCATCATGCATTTCCAGCCAGCGCAAAGGTAGGACATTCTTGGTGGGAATACGACCCAACTTGGTCGGTAATCAAGTTCCTAGTCTGGTGCCGTTTGGCGTGGGATGTGAAGGTCCCAAGCAAAGAACTCATCCAACAAAAACGGCTGGAAAAGAGTGTTTCATAAACGTTAGCGCCAGTTTTGTTTGGCGGCTAACGCGCACCGGCTCGCCTATTTTCCAGTAGCTCGCACGGCGGCGACAAGGTTTTGCATTAAAGCATCGGCTTGAGCGTCGCTGAGTGCATCGGCGTTGAATTGCATCGTGATTCTGATTTGGCCAGCGTAGGTTGCCACGGCGAACGTCGCAACAAGATAAGGACGCAACGGAGCGACGAATTCAAAATGCTCTAGAATCGCATCCCCGACGACAATCCGGCCGTTGTCTCGAGGTAGCGGGCCGTCTCCTAACACATGCCCCACGTTCGTGAGGATGGAAGAGATCCTGCATTTTTCGCCGCGCACCGTTCCGGCAATGCGGCCGGGGAGCCCATCTCCAAGCTTGAGCGAAAAAATAAACGTGAAACCAAGTTCGTTCCTTTTGATGATCTGCATTTCTTCGTGGATCGATTGCAACAAATGGTCGGAGTCTTCGACTTGCCGGCCGCAGCGGTCGATGAAGATTGAACTCACCACATTGGCAGCCGACATCCGTTCGTCGCCGGGGCGGCGCATGTTCATGGGGATCATCAACCGGATCACATTGTCTTCGACATATACGCCGTGGTTTTTCTGCAATGAAAAAATGGCCGACAGCAAATCGCGGATTAGCAGTTCGTTTACAGACACGCCGAGTTTCTTGGCTGCACGAATCGTTCCAAATGTTTCGTCGACCGCAAAATAGTTTAGCCGAACCGCCGGAAATTGATTATTAGCGAGCTCCTTGCTAGGACGAGCGATATGAGGCAACAGAGGTGTCGGTTTATTGGCAAGAAATTGCTTGACTCCCTTGAGCCCGACCAATTGTCGACGAATCATGCCGAGAACGCGACCGAATGTAAGCCCCATTCTCCCACGTTGCAGCAAAAGCGATTCATCGAGCGGCGTGAAATCCAAGTCGGTTGGCGCGACACCGATTTCGCGCGTGTATGCAATCAGCCAATCCTGCACGAAACCAATCATCCCTTTTCCATCGAGCACGGCGTGATGGATTTGGAAAATGACATCCGAGGAATGATCGTCCGAAACCAGGATCACACGAATCCCAATCTCCTTGGTCAAATCCAGGTGCTTGGCAGGTGGATACTCACGTCCATCCACGCGAGGAACCGACTCGAACAACGGCGTTTTATTCTCGGCTTCGATCCATTGCCAGCCGCCGAGGAACGTTCGGCGAACCAACGAGCATAGCAATGGATGACGCGGCAGCACGGCCAAGACGGCCGCACGAACCGCCGCTTCGTTCAACCGTTTCGAAAAACGCAAGCGAAAGAAAACAGTCCAAGAATATCCGGGACGATCCTCGGCTAACAGCAATTTTTCGATTACGGTTAGCGGTAAGGGCCAAGTCATTGCTTACGATTCTCCGAAGCTTGCTTTTTTGCGTTCAGATAGTCATTCATGGTCTGGAGCGAGCTGTATCGAAATTGAAATCCCAATTCATCCTGCAATCGATTCGACAAAACAACCCAAGGGTAACGGGCGAAGTATAAAAAGGTTGGCGGGGTTTCGTGGATGGGCAAGCGTACAAACCAGGCTAGGGAGGCACAATATCGGCACAACCAAAACGGCAGGTTTATACAATGTCGCTTTGTGGCTTTGGCAAGTTCAGTAACGGTGATCCAATCGGGAGGTCCAACATTGAACCCTCCCCTCCCATCTCGCTCCAGGATTTCCAGAATTGCGGCTGTCACATCTTGCTCGTGGACAAATTGTGTAACCGTCTCGACACCGTCCAATCGCACCAAGATTGGCATCCCAAAAATGAAGCGAGTTAAATAATTTTCGATATTGGGTCCAATTATGATCGCTGGACGCACCCAGCTTACAGCCATCTCGGCATGTGTTTGTGCAAACTTGTTGATGATCTTTTCGACCTCAGCTTTATCAGCCGCGTATCGGAAATCGGATCGACCGCGCACCGGTGAGCCGTCGGGAATGGGAACTGGGTTATCGGGCCATGCACCAAAGGCGGTTGCACTAGAGATAATGTTCAGCCGCTGCGGACGAACTTCGGTGACAGCTCGCAAAAGGTTTTCAAAGCCTTCGACGTTGATCGCGTGCATTAGGCGATCATCGTGTAGCGGTTGGAACGCAAAAGCGGCATGAATCACAGTATCGGGGCGAAAATCGCGGAGCGCTTCGCCAATTTTTGGATCGCGAATATCAGCGGCGACAAATTGATCGGGAACGTTGGCATTCGCCGATTTGATATCCAGACCCAAAATTTTTAGGCTTGGATCCAGCTGTCGCAAGCCTTCAATCAGCTTGCCGCCGAGGTATCCTGAACTTCCGGTGATCGCGATACGTTGCATGGGCTATTGCGCGGCTTCCAGGAACCGTTCAGGTGGGAAATTTGGGGAGGCTCCCCAGCGACGTGGACTGCACCTGAAAGTATAATCGGCGGAAACGTCAAAAAAGATGGTTCGCAACGCTAAAAGAGCTTTAAAAAAATGCCGCAACAACTGGAACTCGCCCTCATTACGGGTGCCAGCAGTGGGATCGGCACCGATTTTGCCAGCGAGCTGGCCGCGCGCGGATACGATCTCATTATTTCGGCGCGGCGGCGCGATCGGCTCGACAAACTAAAGACCGAACTAGAAGCGAACTACAAAATCGGCGTGGAAGTCGTGGTCTCCGATCTGGGACAACCGAATGGGGGAGAGCAACTATTTCATGCGGTACGGTCGCTTTCGCGTTCCGTTTCTTTTTTGGTGAACAATGCAGGATTTGGACGCTACGGCGATTTTACGACCCAATCGATAGCCGACATCGAAGCGATGATTCAAGTGAATCTCTCGTCGCTCACGGTGCTAACTCGACTGTTCGCCGAACAAATGGTAACAGCCGGAGGGGGCTACATCCTTAACACCGGATCGTTTTCCGCGATTCAGCCGCCACCAGACTATGCGGTTTACGCAGGAACAAAATCGTACGTGCTCGCTTTTTCGCAGGCATTGAATGAACAGTTGAAGCGACGAAAAGTTTATGTCTGTTCACTTTGTCCGGGCTTTTTTGAATCCGAATTTTTCGCCGCAGCCGGCCAGGAACCATCGTTCCTGGTGAGGATGATGATGCTCAATCGGCAGAAGGTGGTGCGGGCTGGAATTAACGGTGTGCTGCGAGGAAAGCCAATTGTGATCCCGGGTGTTGGCTATAAGTTGTTGAACATGCTGATGCGGGCGACGCCTCGTTCGTTTGCTACGGGATTGGCGGATTTTGGGATGAAGCATTGAAGAGCTTGGTTGCTCGCGATTGGGTTTTCGGAACTCGGTTTACGTGTATGGAAAGCATCACCAAAAACGTCCGCGATATCAGCTTACCTGACAAGCTCGCCTTGGAGCATGTCATTGGTCAGCAATTGGTTGAAAACCAGCAGGTCATCATCCAGATTTGCAGCCTAGTATCTAGCTTTGGTAACGAATTTTGAGTGAATCGCTTAGAATTCAAGCTGGAGACTGATGCTTCCAAACGTCTTGTAGATCGAGTGTGCCTGGGTTTATGAAACCGTGTGCCAGCGTGATCGCAAGATGTTCATTTCAAACCCGAACCGTCGCATGAGCTGCCTCGCGCAAGCTCGCATTTACTAGGCTGGGATTTTAAGATTTCCTCATTCTAACGGATTCTAGGTACGGCCGTTCTTTGGTTTTTGTAGCCTCGCATCGACGCAGCTAGCAGTAGGTTTTCAACCCAATTTTCG
>JAYTVL010000398.1:0-1416 GCA_043744075.1 Pirellula sp.
AGGACCGGGCAACAATTCGAGAAAGAACACTGCATCGTTGCTATCAAAGGAACGCAGTCCCTTGGGGATAACGCGGGTCGGACCGGACTTATGAGAATCCGTCGCTTCCTTAGCAAGATCCCCCGTTGGTGGAGTGACCGGTGTGAGGTTAACTTCTGCATGTGACGAAACAGCAACGATTGGCTTCGACTTCGGTAAACTGTGGCTGTTCAATAACCACGTTAACTCTTCGGCGAAATCGTGGGCTACTGGGTATCGGTCTGCCGACCGGCGAGCTAAAGCCTTGAGGCAGATACGTTCCAACTCGGGAGGGATTGTCTCGTCAAACATCCAGGGTGTGCGGACGTCGTGCGAGGAAATGAGCGAAATCATTTCGATCAAGCTGTTCGATCGAAACGGTCTACGGCCCGTCAACAATTCGTACAGCACAACACCTAAACTGTAGATATCGCTTCGACCATCGACGCGATGCCCTTCACCACGAGCTTGTTCTGGACTCATGTAGGCTGGCGTACCGGAGCTAGGACCGTGACCTCCGAGCTCTGTTTCGCGCATGGCGATTCCAAAATCCGTTAGAAATGGGCGAGAGTCGCGATCGAGCAAAATATTGCCAGGTTTGACATCGCGGTGCACTAGCCCTTTGGAATGTGCGTGGTGCAATGCATTGGCGATCGCCGCGACAATCTCCAAAGACAATTCTCGATCAGGTCTGTTGTTCCGAAGTCGCGATGCCAGATCGGAGCCATCGATGAGTTTCGAGACCAGATAATAGTCGCCATCGGGAGTTTGTCCCACGTCATGGACGGGAACAATATTCGGATGATCGAGCGACGCCACGATTCGGGCTTCGTTGAGAAACGCATCGCGATCCTTGGTCGCAAGCATATTGGCAAACGTAATTTTGATTGCGACCGCTCGTTGCAAATCGTTATCAAATGCTTGGAACACTTCGCCAAAACCGCCACGCCCCAACGAATGATCAACGCGATAACGGCCAAGTTGAGTGTAAACCCTCGGTACCGCCGCACTATTGTCGGTGGCGTACATGTCTGGCTCTTCGCTAGGCAACTGGGAAGCTGGCTTAGCTGGCTCGGACGAGAAGTTCTCCGTGCCATATTGATCGTCGGCAGACGCAGGAGAATTCGAATCAGGCGAGTCTGAAGAGCTCATAAACTGGATTTGGCTTAAGGCAACAACGAGAAATGGAGCAACAAATATAACCGAATGGCTCTAATGCCGCATGTTAACATAACTCTGAATGCTCCTAGATGACATCGGGGCGAAACCAAGGCCGACTGCAAGGACCGAGTGGAATACAATAAGACACTACTGCATTGTCACAGCTAAGATTTAGGGTTCGATAGTAGTGGACGAGGCGACGAGTCCCTGCGATTTGCGTTGCATACGGGACTCGTT
>JAYTVL010000399.1:0-16349 GCA_043744075.1 Pirellula sp.
TGGACTCAACGAGCGAATAATCGCTGCTTCGCTCAAAATTCCACCACAATTCCGAAAAGACCAAATTCCGTGACTAGCTATGAATAATCCGCGCTAGCATGAGGGTCGGATTTGCCAGTGATTTCTGGCCTTCCAGCCCGCATGCTAGCGCATTGCGGCTCAAAGTGAGTGCCATTTGACGTTAGCCCGTGTTTCCGGGGCTGTTACGGCGTAAAGCCAACGGAAGCGATTGCATTCGCGAGGGCGAATCTATTTCGCTCGACGGAGCCGTTTCTAGACTTTCATCGCCGTTTCTAGACTTTCATCGAAGCAAAACGAAGTTTTTCGTCTATTTTTGCCTCTTTCGCTGGCGAAACACTTTTGGCTATTGCAAAATTCACCAATCATCCCGCAGGAATTAACTGCACTGCCAGCGGCTTTTAGGTTTGTTTCGCCAGCCACGGAGTTTTGGAAGATCTCAAACTAAAAAACAGAACACGATTCGGGAAAAATTTTGACATTTGTGTATTAATTTATTTTCAAGTCGTCGGGAAAAATTTTCAAGTCCTCAGGAAATCAAGAAAGACCGCAATCCGACATTTATCCTTTGTTTTTCAATGTTTTCCGCTCAAAACGCCACTCAAAATAAACCCGCAAAGCCACCAAATAAACAGGATAATCTGTACAACTTTTACAATCGTACCGGTTTCGTTCCGGTAAAATTTATTGCCTAAGGGACCTCGTTGGATTACTCTTGTTTCATTGAAAGAACTGTTCTTTCTGAAGTTAGCGTTAGACCGGTCCGTCTGTTTTCAGCTGGATAGCGGTTTGTTTTTTAGAATGGTTCGACGATCCCCTCAGATTTTGCCAGCCTGTTAGAAGCTGCCCGAGAAAACCTCCATGTTCGAAACGTTGTTTTTCATACCCAAAACTGCATTTTTCGATCGTCCAATTTTTCGTTTTGCCCCGAAAAATCTGCCCCCGCTGCTTGCAAATACTCGCTGCGGTCCGAGTATTTGTTGACCTGCACCCGCCTAACTCGTTTGTGCGTTGCAAAACGCATGAAATCCTCGTCCAAGAACTTTCAAATCCATTTCGCAGCCATCTCGGCCAGTACAAACACAATAAAAACTGCCTTCGTAACGCAACCTAAGAGAACAAAACCATGAACTTCCGAAACAATCGCCGTCAAATGTCCAGTCAAGTCGCCCGCAGCGAACGCAACCAGATCAAACTGCAAAAGATTCGCGACCGAGTTCGTCAAAGCACGAACGCATTCATCGCCAGGCAGCATGCCCGCCTTGCTTGGTGGCAATCCGCTTTCGGATCCCCTGCCGTGTTGTGCCGAAGTATTTTTGAGCAAGCCTCTTCGCTTTGGATGGCCTTCATGGCTTTGCTGGGACTGCCGTTCGGCACAAAAGCCATGGCTGGTGGCCGAGTTGCAGGTCGCAATCAATTCCGTAAGTTCTTGTTCGAGCCACTCGAAGAACGACGCGTGATGGCCATTGGAGTCACTATCGATGCCAATGACACGCCTCCGGTCGAAGGGGGTGCCAACGGTCAGTTTTCGGTATTCCTGTACGACACAGTGACCAATTTGCCGTTGGCGTCGGTTGGCAACACCACAATTACCTACGCAGTAACAGGTCCTGGGGCTACTCAAGCGACCCCGACGGGAGCGCCTGGAGGTGGTACCTTCGCAAACCCATTTGATTACACGGCTTTGTCAGGCGTTGTAACGATTCTTAACGGCAGTACCAAAGGGCTAATCAACGTCATCGTAATTGACGATGCGACCACGGAAGTTGCTGCAAACGAACGTGTAGAAGTAACCCTTCTAACAGCCGATAATTCGGCTATTCTAGGTGGCCTTGGTTTCCCAGCAACTAGTCCAGGTCCAGGTGTTGCACCGCTCGGAACGAAGGCCGAGGTAGTTACCATTGGCGATAATGATCCATCGACGCTCTCTGTATCCGCAACGGATGGAACCATCGCGCCTGAAGGCACGGGTGCTCCTTCGGCCGATACTGGCACTTTCAAATTTACTCTATCCAAAGCGAGTTCCATTCCAACGAACGTTTGGTTGAATGTTCCACAATCCAATCCAACCAATGCGTTGTTCACAACAGATTGGACTGCCGTGCTTAACAACGGCGCTACATTGGTCCCTGGATCTGAGTCGCGAACTGTTACCAGTAAGTCGATTCTTTCCGATATTGTTACCATCGTGACTAGCGCCCCGCATAACTATATTACTGGCCAGCAAGTAAACTATACGGGTTTTGGAGGAGGTAATTATGCAGGTGATAGTACCGTAACTGCGACCGTGGTAAACGCTACCACCTTTACGTTCCCAAGGGGGGCTGCCGTTCCTGACACTGCCGCAACAGCAGGAGGTACCATTAGTACGGTATCCAACGCATTGCTGTCGATTCCAGCCGGTGTTACCGAAGTTACAGTGACCGTTTCTGCAGTCGCGGACACAGTCGTCGAGCAAAATGAAACGATCGTGCTTAACCTCGCTACGCTCAAGGGACCTGGCGGCGCAGTACTTGCGAGTCTTCCAACACTTGCTACGGGTGCCGCAGCTACGGCAACCGTCACGATTACGGATGACGATGCGGCCACAATCACTTTGTCGCCAGCCAGCGATTTGTTAGGTGATGATACCAACACTGGACCGGGAGCCAGCACTACTTTCCCAACGACCGGCAATAACGCAAGTTTTGTCGCTCAGATATCCGCTCCTTCGAGTCAGAACGTTGTCATTCCATACACCATCTCGGCTGCTCCCGCGCACGCTGTAACTCTCATATCCAACGATTTCAGCAACGGTTTAACCTCGGCTATTGGTCCGGCGATTGCGACCGCTGCTGGCGGTGGCGGTACAATTAACCCAACGTTTGGCATCGGCGGTAACAACGGAAATGTGTTGAATTTGTTCCGTACAAACAGCAATCCGATGACCAGTGCCAATCAGGCTCAGTTCACCGTGAATTTAGCGGCCATGAAGACCACCGGCGGTGCTGTGCTAACGTTCGACCAAATCAAAGGGACAGAAAATGCAGACAATGCGTTTTCTGGTTTGACTGTTGCTGATGCCTTCATCGCCAATCCGGACGTCGACGGTGTGGCCATTAGCGTCAACGGAACGACTTGGTTTCCTGTTTTGAATTTGGGCGCCACCAGCACCGGTACCATTGTTGGTAACGGTAACGGTATTGGTATAGGTGGTTACAACATCAACTTGGAACGAGCGTTGTACGAGCGAGGCTTGGAGGCCAATCTCGGTACCGTGTCCGTCCGATTCTTGCAGTTTGATAGTAATAACTCGAGCAATACAACCTCAGGCCGCCAGTTTGACAATATCCGGGTCGTTTCGGGGGACTATCTAACTCTCTCTGGAACCGCAACCATTTCAGGTGACAGCGTTTCAACCACTGCTGCGATCAACGTTAACGTCCTCAATGACTTGGTCGTGGAAGGTTCCGAAAACGTCACGATCACCTTGGGTACACCAGTCGTTGCCAACCCGAGCACCATCAAGCTCGATACGTTTGCAGTCAATCTCACACAAACCGCTGTCATCACCGACTCCGACACGGCTGTCGCACTCCTTGAGAACGCAGGCAACGGCAATGAAAACGGCGGACCGCTCAACGGTACGTTCCGAGTTCGTTTGACCAATGCGGGCCACACACTGCCAATGCGATCGGATACCGATACGACCTTCACGTTCCAACTCGATCCAGCCTTCCCATCGCCGGCTGCGACCTACGGTACGGACTATACCATCGGCGGTACAAACGTCACGTTCAACCCACTGACTGGCAAGGGTACGGTCAAGCTGCTGGCAGGTGAAACGGCGACCACCATCACGGTAATTGTCGTCAATGATACCGAAGTCGAAGATGACGAATTGGTATCGCTCAGGCTGCTCAATACCGTAGGGGTCGATCCGATTGTGGGTGATCCGCAAATCGGACTCCCAAGTGGCGCCGCAGTTGGTCTAACGACAAATGTTTCGATTCAAGACGAAGACTCGGCTTTGATTCGTGTCAGTTCCGTCGCTCCCGGTTCGGAACCTGGCTCGTCTGGTGTGTTTGTAGTCGACTTGGTCCGAACGCTAGATCAAATCAACACGCTGTTGCCTGTCCAGAATGTGATCAGCAATGTCAATACGGTTATCACTTACACCGTCAATGTTGCTTCGACCGCACAAGCCGGTGCAGCACCTGGCGGTGGCAATGACTATCTGACACTCACGACCTTGGGAACCGGCACGGTAACTATCACCGCTGGCCAATCGTTTGCGTTCGTCCCGATTACTGTCTTTGATGACCTGTTGCTCGAACCGACCGAGACCGTCATCATCAACTTGCTGGGCAAGTTGGCTGGTGACGCATCGACGATCATTCATCCAACACACAATGCTGCCACCGTCAACATTCTTGACAACGATACTTTGGCAGTAAAAGTAGTTCGAGATGTTGCCAATGTGCTTACCAATTCGGTTACCACGGCGACGATCAACGGAACTGGGACTGCTACGATTACGTCGCCTGCCCACAACCTGATTCTAGGTCAAGAAGTGATAATCAATCTTACTGGCAATCCAGGCGGGTTGAATGGCACATACACCGTTTTGTCCGCAACGACGAACACGTTTACTGTCAGCAACGCTGGGGCTGCGTTTGGTCCGAGTGGAGCTCTCCCAGGAACGATCACGACGTTTGACGCTCGCGAATCGACCGCCAATGCACTCGGTTCGGATGTGACCGACGGTCGATTCACGATTTTCTTGGATAATTCGAATCCAGGCGCGTTGGCCCAATATCAGACATCGCGATTGGCGTTTGCTAACCAGAACATCGTGGTCAATTACACACTGACGGGGCTCGCCTCCAACGGTATCGATTATCAGACAATTCCATTGTCAGCCACGATTCTTCCGGGACAGTCCTCAGTTTCCGTTCTGGTGGACGTGATCAACGATCTATTATTTGATCCCTCTGAAACCGTTACATTGACGATCACCAGTGTTCCTACACAACCAGCCTTAGGCCTGGGTGGACTAGGGATTCAACCGGATGCGACCCCAGCCACGGTCAAGATTGTGGATGACGAGGGTGGACTAGTTACGATCTCCACGATTGTTCCTGCTCGCGAGTCGAACACGAACGGTGCGGTGACATTTACATTGCCAGCTGCAAGCCCATTCAATACTCTTGTAACGTATTCGGTGACACCGTTTGGTCCCGCTCCGATCGCAACCCAGGGAGCAGATCATAATTTCTTCAGTGGCACAGTTACATTCTTGGCTGGCCAGACCAGTCAGACCGTCGTGGTCCCAGTGTTGAACGACACCACCAAGGAAGACGTCGAGTTTATTCCTGTTCAAATCACCGGTTTTGCACCGGGCGGTAACGGCGGCGGATTCGGCTTTGACCCAGCCTTAAAGCAGGTGCCGATCTTAGCTGATCAAACCGTCGATATTGTTAACTCGATCAATAATCGCGAAGGTGCCAGCGTCGCAACGGTTACGACTCGAACGCTATCCAACAACGTGGTGACCCTCACGACTAATGCCCCTCATAACTTTGTGCCTGGGCAAACGATTACCGTTACGGGCGCTAACGGCACCAACCTCAACGGAACGTTCGTCGTGCAAACTGCCACGTCAACTACCTTGAGCTATATTTCGTTCGGAGCCGCTATCTCCGGTACGCAGGCTGGTACAGTAACGCCAGTGAGTGCATCGTTCACGATCGGCATGCAAGCGCCAAGTACGGCGGCCACTGTCGTGACCTATCAAGTGGTCCAACCAACGGATGCGACAAGCGGTAGCGACTTTACCGCGCTCGCGCTGACGGCCACAATTGCAGCCGGGCAAACGACCGTGCTCGTTCCCGTTTCTGTGATCGATGATACGAATATCGAGAACACAGAGAGCTTGTCGATCAAGTTGCTGACCGTATCCAACATTGACGATCCCGATATCTCGATCGGTGCGGCAGCTCAAAGCTCGACGACCAACGACGCCCAATCGATCAGTGTCATCAACCGTTCATCGACGGCTTCAGGCCCCGCCGGGATCGTTACGTTGACAACCGCTCGCCCACATGGTTTGGTTGTCGGTCAACAAATCAATGTGACCGGTGTAGGTACCGGTTTTGATAGCATTCCAGGCGTTCCGGTCACCGTAACCAACGTTAGTGGCAGCACATTTACTTATTTTGCACCTGGTGCCACAGGCGCAGTTGCCCCTGTTGCTTCCGGCGGTAGCTTCAGCCGCACCGCGTCTGCGATCAACAAGTCGTTGACATCCAACGTTGCAACCATTACGACCAACGCAACACATGGATTCTTGGTCGGCCAACCAGTTCTGGTTTCGATTCTGGATCCTGTTTTCGACGGCACTTATGTGATCACCGCTGCGACCGCCACCACTTTCTCATATGCGCGTACTAATGCCAATGTGGCCTCCACGTCATTTGGACCTTTAGTGAACGCGGTTGTTCTCGACGCAGGCAGTTTGCCAGCTAGTGCAACAAGCATCAGCGGCAGCTTTAGCAACCAGAAGATCAATGGAACCTTGTCGGCAGCGGATGTACAAGATATGTACTTAATCCGAATCGACAACCCAGCTGCGTTCACCGCCAATACGCTCGGTTCAAGCTTCGATACTCAGCTATTCTTGTTCCAGGCAAGCGGCTTTGGCGTCACGAGTGACGACAATTCAGCAGGAGGTGGTCTATCTAGTTTGACTAGCCCATTGCCCATCCCAACTCCAGGACTCCCGGCGATCTCGCCTGGATTCTACTACATTGCTATAGCGGGCGGCCCAGGTTCCACCATAAATTCCAATCCGACGTCGAGTGGGTTTGGAATATGGATCTCTAACAATAACATTGCCCCGAACGGAGTCGGAGCGCTCGGACCAGTTAACGGTTGGCTTGCAGGGCCTGCCGGAGTTGGTGCACCAGGTGCCTACACAATCAACCTCGCGGGTGCCTCGTTTGTCGATTACGACACAACGGCCTCGTTGTCGATCTTCGATAACGACTCGGGTTTCATCCAAGTTAGCAGTACGAATGGGAATGAGAACGGCGCAGTCGCTATTACGTTCACCATCACTCAAAGTGGCATATCGTCGACCGACACGGTCGTCAGATACACCTTGGGTACAACTGGCGCGACACCCACTCCAGCAGGGGGGATCAACCTCAACTTCGCCAATCCGAACGGAACGAATGCTGACGTTTCGGTAGACTATTCGACCACTCCCGCTACGACCTATACAGCAACCATCGCCGCAGGTACTACTTCCGTAGTCATAACGGTTCCTGTTGTGGATGATTTGGTGGTGGAAAGCGATACCGAACAAGTGACCTTGAGCCTCCTGGACGGAGCTCCGATCAGTGGTGATCCTCAGATCCAGTATGGTACCGCAAATGGTCCAACCCTGGTGTTCCAGCAGGGAGCGATAGTCAATGGTGTCCTCTACACAGGCACCGTGGATACGTTCATCAACAACGATATTCAAGCCCAGTCGTACGAGACACAAAACTTCATTTCGGTTTCCCCGCTTCTCCCGCCATCGTTCCCAGGCGGGCCATTGCACGGTTTGATTCGGTTCGATAACTTCGTCGGGTCCAACTTGATTCCTACCGGCTCTAGATTGCAGGCCGCGACTTTGGTTTTCAACGGAGCGTTTACTAATACTGCGATCCCTGGTCCTGCCGTTCAGCCTAGCATTTTCCAATTGCAGCCAGGTGCAACTTGGCCAGCCGCTGGCGCAACTTGGGCAGGCAATTTTGGTGGCAACGGCATCCAGGCTAATGGAGTCGAAGCTGCCGCTCAATTTGTAACGGGCGCTTTTACCAGCTCGAGCATTAGCACTTTCACCAGTACTGGAGGTACAAATGGAACATCCGTATTGGCGGTAGTGCAGAGTTGGGTCAACGGAACGGTCAACAATGGTTGGGCAATCCTGCCCGGCAATGTTGGCTGGGATGCGAATAGCTCTGAAAGCGGCGGTATTCGTCCAGCTTTGAGTGTGACGATTGCGACCTCTGCCACCGCTTCGATTACCGATAATGATTCGGCCAAGATCAGCATCACCAGTCTCAACGGAGCCGAGCCAGGTGGCCCGCTCTTCTTGGCTCCGGCAGTGACCGTTAGCACTGTATCGCACGACGGTACGCTAGCTACGGTGACTACATCCGGGGCGCATGGAATGATTCCAGGTCAATCCGTCCGGATTGCAACTGGCGATACGCGGTTTGATGGCACATTTGTACTCGGTGCTGGTACCGGTGGTTCCACCATCGTCTATGCCAATGCCAATCCAGCTATCGCAACGACGACTGCGGGATTTCTCGGTACACCCACAGCTCAACTGGTCAATTTGATAGGACAAGCCAATGCCGGACGAGCGATTGTTTCGATCGACAAGCCCAGTTCCTCCAACACGTTTGTCACGTACACCATCACCGACGGTACGGCACTAGGTGGAGGTGTGGATTACACGGCGCCGACCACAACTCAAACGTTGACCATTCCAGCAGGTCAAACCTCGGCTACGATCTTTATCGAAGTCAACGATGACTTCACTGTGGAAGGTCAAGAGGATGTAGTTGTTACGTTGCTAGCCATCCCAACGAATACGAGTGCGGCCACCAATGACGACACCGATCCTCAAATCACTTTTGATGTTGTCAAGACGACCAAGGTTAATATCAACGATAATGACGTGGGCAACATCTCGATCACTAGCATCGTCAATGGTTCTGAAAACAACCCAGATCCACGCAACGTGGTCAATAAGGTTTTGACGTCGAACATTGCAACGATCACCACATCCGGCGGAGCACATACATTTATACCGGGTGAACAAGTTCTGGTTTCGATAGGCGACCCCATTTTCGACGGAGAGTATGTGGTACTTGCGGCGCCCGCTCCAACTGCGAACACGTTCTCCTATATCAGGTCGAATTTGGATGTTCCATCGACTGTGGTTGCCTCCGGTACGGCTGCCAACCAGCCAACGGATGGCAAGTTCCTGATTTCGACGACCAACGCGAGCAACACGCCGACGTTGATTCCTTATTCGATCGTGCTGAACAGTCCAGTGTTGAACAACGCTACCATAGGCCAAGACTATGTGCTCCGAGCCAACAACACGGTCCTGACCGGAACGATCACATTGCCAGCCTTGGTTACGAGCGTCGAAGTCACGATCGATGTTTTGGAAGACTTCCTCAATGAAGGGGACGAAAACGTCACCATTCAATTGTTGGCTCCGACCGGCAAGCTAAGTTTGGGTGCGCCGACAATTGCCACCGCCAAGATCCTCGACGACGATAAACTCTTGGTTTTAGTGAACGTGTCTGACGACAGTGTGACCGAAGGTGCCGATGCAGGTCCCTTAGACGGCGCGATGCAATTGTTTCTCAATTATGTTAGCGATTCGGACGTTTACATTACCTACGTGGTGGGTGGAACGGCTACACCGGGCTCTCCGCAATCGCCGATCTACACCAACGGCAATGACTACATTCCGCTGCCAGGCACCGGTGGCGTCACCAAGACTGTTACCATCCCTGCTGGTTCCTTCATGTTGAACTTGCCAGTTGAAGTCTACGAGGACTTCTTCGCCGAAGGTAACGAAACGGTAACAGCAACAATCGACACGATCGAGACCCTCGAGCCAGGTACGAATGTGGTATCCAATAACTCGATAGACAAGGGAATATTTCCGGGTATGAGCACCGGCAAGGTGACGATCGTCGACGAGGCCTTTACGGTGACAATAGCACGCACCGATAGCCCACCAACTGAACCTGGATTGTTTGGCCCAGGCGGATCCAACGGCCAGTTTACAGCAACGTTGTCCAACAAGTTGCCTTCACCACTGGTAGTGGTCATTCAGGACACGACAGCTGTAGCCTTGGGTAAAGCAACTTTGGGAACAGGCGTTGGTGCAGACTACAACTACAGTGGTTCGACCAGCAAGTTCCAAACCGTGACGATCCAACCTGGCCAAACACAAGCCACGTTGACGATTACTGTACTGGACGACCTGCTTTCCGAAGGGGACGAAACGATCGACGTCGGGATCAGTAGCATCAGCTACGTTCCATCGCCGTTTTTGCCCACCATTGGCGCACCGAACACCGCTCAAGCGACCATATTTGACAACGATGTAATGAACGTGACGATTTCGGCGACCAACGGTCGAGACAAGATCGGTGGTAAAGACGATGGCCTGTTCACCTTCAGCACGAGCGGTGTGACCAGCGCGTCTAACACGGTGGTAACTTACCAAGTCAAGGCAACGGGCACTACTGCGACTTTTGGAGCAGACTACTCCGCACCAACACTCAGTGTCGGTACGTTTACCCTTACGCCAGGCCAGACAACAGCGACCGTTGCACTGACCGTGATCGATGATACGGACGTTGAGGGAGACGAAACGGTTCAACTTGAAATTCTTACGGTTACCACTCCTGGTCCGAACGCAGTTGGTGGTGTTGGCAACGTGGGAACGGCAACGATCTTCGATGACGATGTCGCCACACTCAAGATCACCGGAACCGCCAATGCAAGTGAGCCGAGCGGTCTGGGCTTCTTCACCGTCGAACAGAGTGCCAAGTCCTCGACTAACACGGTCATTTCCTTTAGCGTAACGGGTGGAACGGCAACTCAGGGAGCAGGCAATGACTATGCAACGATCACGCCTCTTTCGGTAACGATAACAGCCGGTCAGACCCAAGCCTTCATCCCAATTCAAGCCTTGGATGACTTGATTGTTGAGGCAAATCCGGAGACAGTTGAATTGACCTTGGCCAATACAACCACTTCGAGCGATCCGCAGATCACAGTTGGTGCAAGCAAGGTTTCCACCATAGGTATCTTTGATAACGACGTGGCCAAGGTCCTCTTCGCCAAGGTCCAAGATGGTGCCGAAGGGGGTGCCAACGGCAGCTTCAACGTCAGCTTGGTCGATGCGACCAGCCTAACACCGCTATCAAGCGACTTGAACGTCATCGTGACCTATGAGATTAGCGGCACAGCCACCGGCGGTGCGGACTACCAGCAACTGTCGGTCTCCAAGATCGGTACCGTAACGATTCTAGCCACGCAGACTTCGGCGACGATCAGCGTCAACGTGATTGACGATGATATCGTAGAAGCAACCCTCGAAAACGTAACCATTCGCCAGTTGACGGTCTCGACGGCTTCGCCTCGAGCTATTTCGCTCAACACTCAATCGGCGGTGGTCACCAACAAGTTAGCCGGTGCCGGATTGGCAACGTTGACCGCGGCCAACAGCTTTACGGCTGGCCAGTTGGTTGTGGTATCGATCGGCGACCCGTTGTTCGATGGAACCTTTGCGATTACTTTTGCAAACGCAACATCGTTCCAATATGCCAACGGAAATACGGTTGGTTCGACGGCGACCTCAGGTCTAGCCTCCATCACAACTCCAGTTGGAACCACCATTCCAGCTACGAGCCAGATTAACTCACAATCGTTGACAAGCAACGTGGTTACGATGATAACGACAGCCGCCCACGGGTTGCTGCCTGGCCAAATCGTAACGATTGCGTTGAACCCAGCTAATCCGATCTACGACGGAACGTTTATCCTGCTACCAGGCACTTCGGGAGCAGTATTGCTTTACGGCCGAGCGTTCGCAGACCAGGGAGCAACAGGTTTCGCCGGAACGGTTACGAACCGATCGGAAGCCAACTTGCTGATCAGCGATAACGATTCGTCGACGTTGACGATCGACTCGTCATCGTTGAACGAAGGCAACAACATCTTCGATCAAGCTGGAGCGACGTTGAAGGTTTCGCTGAGCAAAGCATTCGACGTTCCAACGACTTGGACGGTTAACTATCTGACCGCACCCAATGCCGTGGCAGCGGTAAGCAACAAGGAACTGACTTCGAATGTCGCAACGTTGACGATCCCAGCTCATACCTTTGCGGTCGGTCAGCGAATCACGGTAGCGTTGACGCCAGCCGATCCGGTGTTCGATGGCCAGTTCATCATCTCGGCTGTGACCGGTACTACGGTTTCGTATGTAAAAGCGAACGCCAACGTCGCGTCGGTAGCGACCGCAGGTTCGTTAACCGTTTCGGGTGGAGCGACTGCGGGTGTAGCCGATAACCTGTTCGGAACAGACTTCGACGGCACCGCCGACACGGTCACAATTCCAGCTGGAGCTTTGTCGGGTTCGGTGAAAGTGGACTTCAACGAAGAAGGACCACCGAACTCGCCACAAACCAACTTGGTGGAAGACAACGAATTGTTCTTGACCAACGTGACAGGCACTTTGCCGGCAGGCTACGTGGTCACCAACAATGGCAAGGGAACGGTAACGATCCTCAACGACGATACGGCAACGTATCTGATCAACGACGCTACTGTCGATGAGCTTGATCCTGCCGCACCGGTCGCTTTGATAGCAGGTAACAAGTCGCTGACCGCCGGTGTGGCGACACTGACAACCGGGGCCGCACATGGTTTCACGGTCGGAACGACAGTTGAAGTTGCGTTTGCGGCTCCTGCCGATGCGATCTTCAATGGCCGTTACTATGTAGCAAGTGCTACGACTTTGACAGCCCCGAATGCGAACGCGGATGTCGTTTCGGTTGCATATGGTGCAGGTACGGTAACGACCTTCCCACAGGCCTCGTTGAGCTTCCAAATTACGGTGAACAACCCGGTCGATATGCCGATCAATCTGTTGGTGAACTACACCGACGTAGCGGGTGTATTGGGCGCCAAGGGAGCCAACTATAACTTGTTAATCCCAGTTCCAGCCGGAACCGATTACAACAGTGCTCCTGGTGGCGCAACGTTTGGCGCGGTGAGTACGACCCCACAATTGGTCACGGTTCAAGTGAACTCCGATATGATTGTCGAAGGTGGAACCGTTGACAATCCAGGTAGCGAAACGTTCACGGCTGGTACTGCCCTCAATCCGACTTCATTCGCTGTGATTCCACAGGGTGGTAGGTTGTTCAACAACGCCGATACGGGCATTGGAACCATCCGAGATGCCAATGGAGCGAACCCCGATTCAGCCAGTGTTAACATCAGTGTGATCGATGGCCTGGGTGCGGAAACCAACCCAGCCGGGTTGAACCAAGCTTCGTACAGGATATCGCAGACCAACCCAAGCAGTGTCGATACGGTCATCAAGCTCAGTATCGCCACGGGCGGTATTCTCAACGCGACTCAAGGTAGCGATTACTTGCTCAAGGTGGGTACAACAGTGGTAACCGATACGGTTACGATCCTGGCTGGCCAAACCGAGATTATCTTGACAGTCGATGTGCTCAACGATTCGATTTTGGAAGATGACGAGTTCGTCGACATCACGATGTCGTCGTTCGTCAGCCGCGATCCGAACGTTAGCTTCGGAACGAGTGTAAACGGCAAGATCCGAATCGATGACAACGACAGTGCACTTTTGAGCGTGACAGCAAGCGATCCGACTGGATCGGAACCTGGCACGGACGACGCAGCCTTTACGGTCAGCTTGACTGCCCTATCGGACTCCGATACGGTGGTGAGCTACCATGTTCTTGGACCGTTGGAAGCAGGCTTTGTAGGTCCGGCTGCAACCCCAGGATTTGCTGTACCGCTTTCAGGTGACTACGTAACACTGTCTGGAACGGTAACGATTCCAGCTGGCCAGCTCTCAGCAGTCATTTTAGTGGATGTGCTAAACGACTTCATTGTCGAAGGAACCGAGTTCGTATCGATCAAACTGGATGCGTTCACTGGCAACGCTGACATCATGTTCAGTGCGCCGCTGACCGCGACGGTCTCGATCACGGACGCTACAAATGGTCTATTCGTCAAAGTCGAGAAAGTCAAAGACGGGGCGGAGCCGGGAAATGGTCCAGATGACGGTCAATTCCGAGTGACGTTGGTCAATGCGTTTGGCGTACCAGTTATTGTTCCGATCGGAAGCACGGGCACTGCCGGTGGCCTGCAAGTGAACTTCGCACTGAACGAAGCTGGAAGCGGTGGAACGGCAGTTTCCCCGACGGATTACGTCAACGCGACGGTCGTGGTGATTCCGGAAGGCGCCACTTCGGCACTAGTGACCATTGACGTTCAAGACGATTTCGTGCCTGAACCGACCGAGACAGTCAAGATTCGACTGCTTGGTACGGCACTGTCCAATTTAAATGGGGTGCCAGTCACTGTTGTGGGAGGTGTGCCAATCGCAACCAGCGTTGGTAATGCGTTGTTCCCGAACCTCGCCAGCTTGGATATTGTGGACAACGATGGCCCCGTCGGCGCGTTCGTAGTATCTCGCGGATTGTTCTACAACAGTTCGAGCTTCGATAATAACGGAGCAGCGATCGACACGAGCGGTCCAACCTACGATGACTTTGATGCGATTGCAGTGGACAAGAATGCGTTGTTACCAGGTGGTACAGCGTCCTTTATCAACTACACTAGTTACAGCAAAGGTATCAACGGGATCATTGTCGATATTGCGAGCTTGGCATCGACGCCAACGTTTCCGACGCTTGGTAGTTACTTCCAATTCCGAGTCGGAAACGGCAACACTGCACCAAACACATGGACACCCGCTCCAGCGGCAACGAGTGTGACGGTCTTGCCAAGTGTTGGTAACAGTGGCTCGACGCGAGTGTTGGTCACTTGGGCTGACAATACGATTCAGAAGCAATGGTTGCAAGTCATCGTGCTAGCCAACGCCAGCACAGGACTTTCGACACGCGATGTTCACTATTGGGGTAACGCGATTGCTGAGACCGGAACAATATCTGGAAACCTTGCGATAGTCGATTCGACAGACTCACTATTGGCCAACTCAAGTCCAAGCGGATTTGTGCTTCAACCGATAACGAACATCTACGACTTCAACCGAGACAAGATCGTGAACTCGACAGACTTCCTGATCGCGAACTCGAATCCATCCGGTTTCAGTCCACTGGTGCTATTTACGGCCCCAGCCAGCGGATCGGGTGGTGAGGGCGAGGTAGCTCCGATGATGGTTTTGTCGCCGATCCCGACGAACAATTCGATGCCGATGATCGGCTCTCGAATGATCGAGTTGGAAGAGGGGCAATTCTATGGACCGATGCAGGCAAGTGCAGAGCAGGCTGTAATGTCGATTGGTTCGGAAACGGAAAACTCGCAAATTGCCATGATCATCGATGATATCGCAGAGAAATCTGCGGCAACGTCCGATGCTTACATAGGAAGCTTGGATGCACTTTTCGGTAATGACAACGACGACGAGCTATTCGGTTTGTAAAAATCGATTATGATGATTGAACTTGGTGAGATTTTAGATAAATTCTAGAAATCTCGCCAAGATTTACATTTTCCGCTTCTTTTGAGAAGTGGCTTATGTACAATAGGACAAACTTTAACTTCTTTGCAAACAACGACGACGAGGACCACGGGATGAGAAGAAACGCATTATGGAGCATTGTTACAGGTTTATTGCTGTTTGTAGGTATTCCAGCGGTAGGCAAAGCTGATTTTCAGTATTCGATCGTAAATCCTACTGGGGGACCAACGGGCGGGACATTTGTGCTTGCTGCGTCGGCTTCAACTCCCGTTCAGATTTTTCTGAACCAAAACGGAGCAGGCACTCAGCCTCAGCCGATTGGAAGCCTTCAGATTCGAGTTACAATTGGAGGCGGGGCAGGTGGTGTGCCTCAGATCGTAACTACGGCAGGTGGCGTAACACCTGCTGGTTCGTTTGTTCCTCCGCTCTTTACGGGGACGCCAATTTTCAATGCCCCCTTCAGTAGCCAGATGGTCTACGACTTGAGTTCTGCGACAGGGACTACCATGGCTCCAAATACTAATCAGTTGGTAGCAACGGTAAATTTGAACACTCTTGGCTTTGCTGGACAGGGGCCGTTTAACTTTTCTTTGAGTTCAGTTGGAAGTTCAGCTGTCCTTAGTCCTACTGCAGCGACTTATACAAATACGGTCCTAAGCGGAGGTACTTTTACAGTTGCAGCAGTACCAGAGCCATCGTCCATAGCACTGCTTGGAATGGTGGGCGTTGGAGTTGTTGCAGCGCGACGTTTCCGAAAAAAGAGCAAAGCATAGTTGAAGCTTTTCACAATGAAGTTTGAGTTCTAAAGGCTGGTGGAATCACCAGCCTTTTTTCGTTGAACGAAGTACCGCAAGAACAACTGTCGTAGCAGGGCTCGCAAGAGTTCAGTCTGTTTTGTGGTACAGGCTGCGAGCTGTGAATACCACAGGCTTTTCTAGGACAGTCAAGTACATTTTTTTTCCTTTTTTCATAGCCTCTTCGCGCACCGTCAAACATCGTTTTTCAAACCGTTTTG
>JAYTVL010000400.1:0-16349 GCA_043744075.1 Pirellula sp.
TGCCGCGTGAGAGGTATCCATCGCACCGTCGAGAGCTGCCACTTGGGCTTCTCGAACATGGGATTATATTTTGGCTGGCCCCTGAAGCTTCTGATCAAAGAATGGCAATTAGCAAAGCTGGCCCACGCGCGCCCCTAGAACAACGACGCAAAATCTAATCCTTTATATGTTCTGCTATGTTTGGAGCAAGGGTCTCGTGCGGCGATTCATTAGCCGAATAAGACACAGGGGTAGTAGCAATGCGAACGACGTTAGAAAAACGATCAGAGCATGTGTCGTTGGTTCAATCATTTCGTAGCTTTTAAACGCCTCAAACACAATCGTCGCCGTTGCGCCAATCGCATAAACGAAGCACATTAATCGCAACACATTGAAGGAACGACGAAGGTAAAGGTACATTGGAAGCGCTATAATTGACAGAACCCACGCACTGACGAACCAGACTCCACAATGAAACCAGAAGTACATTGGTAATCGCCAATGCACAATCGGTAACTGCAATTGCTGCTTGAGCCATCCACCCCGCAACCAACACGTAGTCATACCCAAAGCCAGCACGCTGAACGTACCAAAGCTTGACGCTGCAAGTAACGCAAGAAGGTGCGGACTATTCCCCATCGGATTATTCCGAGCAACTTCGATATGGCTAGGCGCAAGGTATGGATTCGTCATTAGTGATTCCTTTCCAGCAGAACTTGTTATTATCCCGGTTTGGGATTCTTATACCCAGATTCTGTAGAGTTTTCCCCGGTTTGTCAAACAATTATCCCTTGTTGATTCCAGTTATCCCCGGTTGAAAGGGTTCCGGGATAAGAATTATCCCTGATTGCAAATCAATTTGGATTGCCACGGATCATCGGTATTGGACTGTTTTGGTTGGAGTGATCGCAATCATTCCTTGGAGTCGGAGTCCGTAGATCTGCGGGACTGCGGTTACCTTGGCCACCAAGATTTGATTCTCAACCACCCCCAACGGCGGACGACCACGCGATGTCGAAGCCGAAAACCGCTGCAGGCGAATCGGACGTTAAACGCGAACTCGAGCAATTGAACCGACGGATCAAAACGACCGTCGACTTGCTGGCCGATCCGACCTTCGATGGCATCGATGAAATTCATGTGGTTTTGACTGACTTGAAACGCAAACGCGATGCGGTACTTGGCAAGCAACTAAAACAAACGGCTAGCGATACGCAGTCCTTAACACAGCACCAACTCCGCGATTGGGCCAACGAACAATTCGCAAAGCTTGATGAGATCGCGAAGCGGCCAGAAGCAACGTTAGCCGACCGGCAGCTCGTCGAATCGTTCATACATCGAATCGATATCTGGCATAAATCTCTCCTCTTTATGGAACAAAGTGAATTATCATCAGTCCCACCAGACGGCAACGATGGCTTGCTCAGTTGGGCCGGAACCGATCGCGCTACCCACTTCGTCAGGGTTTTCGATTAAGTGCGTTTCGCCACAGAACTCGTCCATCGCAAAGACTTCCATCAGTCTCTTCGCCGATGCGACATCATGCGTCAATATGTAAAGCGTGTCAACATTCCAATCGTATTCCAAGTCACGCAGTTTGATCATGCTCATCGCAGGTAGCTCACGATCTTCACGATGCACACCTAATCGATCCATGAATGCGGATTCCCAAAGATCGCGATGCTTGACAAGTGCCTCGGCGACTTGCTCACCGTCGAAGGCATTGAACTTACGCCTACGAATCAATTCTAATTGAATCTCCTGTGCCGAAGCTTCACCGAGCTTGCGGTTGGGTAGGTCGGTTAGGTTGAACGTCTCTGGTTCTCGTTTCATGTTGGACCTTGGATCGGTTAGGATTCCCGCAAATACTATTGCAGGCTTTTCTAGTGGTGGTTTCAGTTTAACCAGAGCGAAGGTGCTGGCATAGCCGCTCATTCAATCCCCAGCTCTTTTACACGTCGCTGTATGGTTCGCGTACTGACGCCTAACAGTTTCGCGGCTTGTTTGCGACAGCCGTCGGATTGCTTCAAGGCTCGGCGAATGGCTTCGGCTTCTATTTCGGCCAGCGTCATGCCTGGACGGATCAGCGTTGTGCAATGACCAGTTTCAAACAGCCTTTCCAACTCCAGTATTTCCAGTGCCGCGCGACTTCGAAGAAATGCTGGGTTGATGCCTAGACGACAACGCGACCAATCGACAAATACTGGACGAGATGGTCAGCCACTGGGGTATGCACCCGACTTTGAGCGATGGAGCCGCTTCTGTTCTACGAGAAATGGAAGTGGCGGCTCATTGTGACCAACCATTTGATCTTGTGATACTCGACGCCATGATGCCCGTAGTAGATGGTTTTCAACTCGCCGAGGTGATCCGTCAACGTCCCGACTTACAGCCCGGCACGGTGATGATGCTCTCTTCTGCTGCGTAAGCGATCTGATTCACGCCATGAAGTGCCGAGCTAAACTTCGCCAACGATGCCTTGCAAGTGCGCATCGACACATTCAGGCATATGAGTTAGATGATAGCCCCCCTCGAGGATCGATATCAATTTGCCTCCGCAATGCTCCTTTGCAAGTCTTGCAATCCATTTGCCTGCTTGCCGATAGTGCTCGGCCTCAAGCGTCAAACCGCCGACTGGATCATTTCGATGTGCATCGAAACCTGCGCTGAGCAAGATCAATTCCGGCTTCAACTTGTTCGCGAACTTCTCAGTTTCATCGAATAGACGTTTCAGGAATTCATCCGGCCTGATATGAGCGACGACCGGAATATTTACTTTCGTTCCGAGACCCTTTCCGCTCCCGGTTTCGTCCGCACTGCCTGTTCCAGGATAAAACGGTGAGCGGTGGATCGAAACGAATCCTACCGAGGGGTCTTCCCAGAACGTCGCTTGAGTCCCGTTTCCATGGTGCACGTCCCAGTCGACGATTAAAACACGATTCAGGCCAAGCCAGCGCGCGTGCATTGCGCCAATCGCAATGTTGTTTAGCAAACAGAAACCCATCGCGGATTTCGGCAATGCGTGGTGACCCGGCGGTCGAATCGCACAAAACGCATTGGAATCCTCGGCTGCAATGACTCGCTCGACGGCGTCACAAACAGCACCTGCCGCGAGAGTAGCCGCGCGCCAAGAACCCTTGGAAACCACAGTGTCAACCTCAACTCGGCCAACGTCGTTTTGGCACCAATTCTCAAGTTCTTTGAGGTAAGTTTTCGCGTGGTTGCGTGCGCATTGTTCGTGGCTTGCAGGACTCCAAGTGGGTTTCGCGCATCGTTGAACCCAACCTGAGCGATCTAGCATTTGATTGACGCGAGTGATTCGAGCAATCGATTCCGGATGGCTTTTGGTGTCGTGCAACTCAAAGTCAGCACTCTGGTAGAGTAGCATGGAAAGTCCCTCTCGTTTAATCGTACGGTAACAGTTGTAGCTGAATTCGCAAGAATTCAGGTGTACACTGAATTCTTGCGAATTCAGCTACGATTTAGTGGGAGGAAATTCCGGCTAAGACATCAGATAGCATCGTTTAGTTACTTTCGCTTCGAATCCTCATGCCGTAGAACGACTGCCAAATGAATATGACTGCGACGCAGCAGAATCCAATTGCGAGCCACATCCCAAGGTCCGGTCCATACGATTGCTTGAGCTTGACCGCCAGTTCGACTGCCAGCAATCCGAACAACGTTGTGAACTTAATCACTGGATTCAAAGCTACGCTAGATGTGTCTTTGAACGGATCACCAACTGTATCACCCACTACGCATGCGTCGTGCAATGCTGTCCCTTTTTGTTTAAGCTCCACTTCGACGATCTTCTTTGCATTGTCCCAAGCTCCACCGGCATTCGCCATAAAGATGGCTTGATAGAGTCCGAAGATAGCGATCGAGAACAAATAGCCAATAAAGAAAAAGGGTTCAATAAAGGCGAGTCCTAGCGTAATGAAGAACACAGCCATGAAGATATTGAACATTCCCAATTGAGCAAATCGAGTGCAGATTGCTACAACTCGCTTGCTATCCTCGACAGAGGCTTTGACGACTCCGTCCAGCTTGATGTTAGCTTTGATAAACTCGACGGCCCGATACGCTCCGGATGTAACGGCTTGAATCGACGCACCGGTGAACCAGTAGATGATTGCACCGCCGGAGATCAAGCCTAGAACAAATGGTGCGTGTAGCAAGGATAGTTTCTCTTGGTCAGTCGTTAAGCCATGCGTCAGTGACATGATGATGGAGAAGATCATCGTGGTCGCTCCAACCACGGCGGTTCCAATCAACACCGGCTTGGCCGTCGCTTTGAAAGTGTTGCCAGCCCCATCGTTCTCTTCGAGCAAATGTTTAGCCTGTTCAAAATTGGCGTCGATTTGATAGTCGGACTTCAGTTGAGCATGGATATTTGGAACTTGTTCGATGAGGGATAGCTCGAAAACGCTTTGAGCGTTGTCGGTCACCGGACCGTATGAATCCACAGCGATAGTTACGGGCCCCATTCCTAAGAATCCGAACGCGACTAAACCGAATGCAAACACCGCTTCGGCTGCCATCAATTTGCCAAGGCCTTGTGTTGAAATTCCGTACGAGATTGCCATCAGGCCGACGATACCTGCTCCCAACCATAAGCAAGAGAAATTACCTGCGACCAGACCGGATAAGATGTTAAGCGATGCACCACCTTCTTTGCTGGAGGTGACAATTTCTTGGACGTGCTTCGAGGATGTCGATGTAAAGACTTTTACTAGTTCGGGGATCAACGCGCCTGCAAAAGTTCCGCAGGAAATAATCGTTGAAAGCTGCCACCAAAGCTGTGTGTTGCCGGACAATTCTGGAATCATTGCATACGAAACGGCATAGGTGATGACGATCGAGATAATGCTGGTAATCCATACAAGTCGCGTAAGGGGCATTTCGAAGTCCATCTTCGCAGCGGTTTCATATTTCGATTTGGTCCATTGTTCGTTGATGTAATAAGAAACAAATGACGCGACAATCATCATGGCTCGCATGACGAACAGCCATACCAGCAATTGCACTTGAACAGTTGTTTCATTGACTGCAAGCAAAATGAAAGTAATTAAGGCAACGCCAGTAACTCCATACGTTTCAAAGCCGTCGGCACTTGGCCCAACGGAGTCACCCGCGTTATCCCCAGTGCAGTCGGCAATGACGCCGGGATTACGAGCATCGTCTTCCTTGATTTTGAATTCGATCTTCATCAAATCGGAGCCGATGTCGGCGATCTTGGTAAAGATACCGCCCGCAATTCTCAAAGCGGCTGCTCCAAGGCTTTCGCCAATTGCGAACCCAATAAAGCATTTTCCGGCATATTGACCAGGAACGAACAGCAAAATACATAGCATGATCAGCAATTCAACGCTGATTAACATCATCCCGATGCTCATCCCAGCTTTGATTGGAATCGCGTAAACAGGGTACGGTAGCCCCTTAAGACTGGCGAAGGCAGTTCGTGAATTGGCGAACGTGTTTACTCGAATGCCGAACCAAGCAACTCCGTAACTTCCAAGAATTCCAACGATGCTAAAGCAGACAATAATCGTGACAACACCTGGGGAGAGTTCCGAAAGCCAGCCAAAGTACATCACGATCACAACCGCCATAAATCCCCAAAGCACAGCCATGAATTTGCCTTGGTTGACCAGGTACGTTTTGCACGTTTCGTAGATGAGCTCGGAAACCTCGAGCATGGATGCATGAACTGGCATGTTTTCCAGTTCGCGATAAATCTGCATTCCAAAGAACAAACCTGCACCGCAAACTAGAAGTCCCGCATAAAGCAAATACGTGCCAGGAACGCCAAAGAAAGAGGTTCCGCCAAGATCCGGAAGAACTAGATTTGCTTCACCCCCTGCGCGGTGCACCGCTTCTCCTGGTGCCTGAGCTAGTGCCATTGTCGAGTGCAAAACTCCGCCAAGCAAGGCAATGACCATCATTGCAACTGTCTTCGTAATCGTTCCGCGTTTAATCATTCGGTGCTTTCATAGGAAACGAGGGGGTCAAAAGTAATGTGGGGATAAACATAACGACTTTTTTTTATCGTTCAACATGACTCGCAGGTTTTTCCTGTGTTTTCATCGCTTTTATTGCTGATTTAACGCAAAAGCTTTAACCGGACCTGGGCGGGCTCCTTCGGGTTTTCCGCCGGCGCTGTAGGAGTATACTTGTGCTACAATAGACAGTCGACTGGATTGGATTCCAGCAACAAAAAAATTGCACCGTTTTCCAATAAGTAGAGCGTTCCTAATGAATTCCGATTCTCGATGGAATCATCCAACCGTGTCGCGGCGAACGGCTATCCAGGCCGGATCGATTGGAATTCTCGGACTGGGAATGAACCATTTGCAAGGACTTCGCCAGTCCCAGGCCGCTCATGGAGTCCTGCCGTTTGGCAAGGCAAAATCTTGTATCTTCATTTTTCTATCCGGTGGACTGGCACAACACGAGAGTTTCGATCTGAAGCCTAACGCCCCTGACAACATTCGAGGTGAATTCAAACCGATTCCGACGCGAACTCCTGGCATTCAGATTTGCGAACATTTGCCTTTGCTGGCCGAGCGCAGCCAACTTTGGGCACTTTGTCGTTCGCTAACTCACAGTTCCAATGACCATTCGGCTGCTCACCATATCATGTTGACGGGGCAATCTCAGTTGCCAACTGGTTTCAGTCCTAATAGTCCAAGCAGAACGGACCGTCCATCGATTGCTTCCGTAGCCGGATACGCAACCAAGGTTCGAAACAACTTGCCAACAGCAGTAATGCTACCGGAGAGATTGGTGCATTCATCTGGCAGGATTATCCCAGGCCAACATGCGGGAGAAATGGGATCACAACATGATGCGTGGATGATCGAAGCTTCACCCTTTCATAACACTTCATATGGAGCGTTCCCTGAGTATGCTTTCGACCATCAGGATCGTGGCAAACCAGACAACCGACTCTTTCAAGCACCCCAAATAACCTTGCCCGACGGATTAGGAATGAAGGAAGTAAACGGGCGTTTGCAATTGCTTGAAGAACTAAAGAAACAACAAGTGAAATTATCCAGTTTCGCAGAGACTCAATCCTTCGATCGATTTCGGCAAAGTGCGATTTCGCTTCTGACTGAAGAGTCCATTCAAAAAGCCTTGGATGTGACACGAGCAGAGGAAACATCGCTCGAACGTTACGGGCGGAATTCATTCGGCTGGTCTTTGTTGATGGCCCGGCGCCTCGTTTCCGCTGGAGTCAACTTGGTTCAAGTTAATCTTGGAAACGACGAGACTTGGGACACTCATGGGAACGCATTTCCTCACTTGAAAAACTCTTTGCTTCCGCCGACTGATCGAGCGATATCCGCACTGCTTGACGACCTTCATGCAACAGGAGAATTGGACGAGACGCTTATTGTTATGGCAGGCGAGTTTGGCCGAACTCCTCAGATAACATTGCTTCCGCAGCATTACAAACTTCCAGGCCGAGACCATTGGGGAGCAGTGCAATCTGTATTTTTCGCTGGGGGTGGCATAAAAGGGGGCAATGTAGTTGGGAAATCAGATTCCCATGGTGCCTATCCTGCGGAACAACCAGTCAAGCCAGAGAATTTTGCGGCAACCATTTACAATGCACTTGGAATCCCATCTACTGCGGTGTGGCACGATGCAACTGATCGGCCTCACCAGATCTATCATAGCGAACCGATCAGCGGCTTGAGCTAACGGCATAAGAAATGCGTGGTCCAAGAAAAGGACATCGTCGCTTACGCCCCGTCAGGCCAGAATGTCCTTCACCACCAAACCATGGACATCGGTCAGTCGGAAGTCACGACCGAGGTGGTTCCATGTGAGTTTCGTATGATCGAGACCCAGTAGATGCAACATCGTGGCGTGGAGATCGTGGATGTGGACCTTGCCAGCGATGACGCGGTAGCCCATGTGATCGGTTTCGCCATGAGTGTAGCCGGACTTGATGCCGCCGCCGGCCATCCAAGCGCAGAAACTTTCGGGCTGATGTTCACGACCGTGCTTGTCGATTGGGGCTGTGCCGCTGAGGTCCTGGCTCCACGGAGTGCGACCAAATTCGCCGGACCAGAGCACAAGCGTGTCGTCGAGCAGCCCTCGCCGCTTCAGATCCTGGATCAGACCCGCGACCGGCAGATCGGTTTGTTTGCAGAGCTTGGGTAGGTTGCCGCGAATGTCACCGTGATGGTCCCAGCCGTCTATCGTCACCTGCACGAACCGCACGCCCGATTCACTCAGCTTGCGCGCCAGCAGGCACGCACGGCCATGCTTGTCACTGGCCTTACCGCTGCCGACGCCGTAGAGGTCGAGCGTGTCCTGAGTTTCCTTCGAGAGATCGACCAGTTGCGGCGTCGTGGTCTGCATGCGGAAGGCTAGTTCCATGTTCTGGATCATCCCCTCCATGTTGCTGTCGCCATGCAAATCGACAATCAGCCGCTGATTCAGTCTCCGCGTCATGTCGAGGCGTCTCTGTTGAATCGCCTCGCTGGGCGAAGCATTCTTCAGGTTTTCGATCGGCAGCGTCTGGTCATTGAGCGGAACGGTGAGCGGTGTCCCTTGATGCGAGGCCGGCAGAAAACCCGAGCCGTACGTCCTGACGCCGGGAGCGTGAATGCTGACGAAGCTCGGCAAGTTCTGGTTTTCGGTCCCCAGCCCATAGCTGATCCAGGCTCCCATCGAAGGCCGGACTTCGGTGAACATGCCGGTGTGAAACTGGTTCGTTGCGCTAGCATGCTGCGGATTGTCTGCGTTCATGCCGCGCAGCAGACAGATGTCGTCCGCAATGCTCGACAGATGCGGCATAAGATCGGAAATCAGCATGCCAGACTGGCCGCGCGGCCGGACCGGCGCTGTCGCTCCCAGCGCCAAATACTTCTCGGTGCCCACTTGAATAACCTCCGGCCGCAGCGGCGAATCGATCTTCTGCCCGTGCTTTTCGCGGATGAACTCCTTGGGGTCGAAGAGATCCTGCTGCGACGGTCCTCCGGCCATGAACAGAAAGATCACCCGCTTGGCCCTGGGATCCATGCCGGGAATAAGAACCGCCGCAGGATTCGTGGCAGCCTGAAGGAGATCGGTCAAAGCGAGACCGCCAAATCCGCAAGCGGCGGTTTGCAGCATCCGGCGACGAGTCAGATGACCTGCAAATGGAAACCGCCCGGTACGACGGACTTCCAGTCCGTCGATGATGAGCCTCGACGGACTGGAAGTCAGTCGTACAAGTGCGGCTGTTCGGCTAGGAACGGTATCTGTCAACATGGGTTGAAGCCCTTTCAATCAAATGCGGAAAATGAATTCGTTGGAAGCGAGCAGGCTGTGGCACAGTTCCTGCCACTTGAGCGACTCCTTGGCCGCTGCATCCTGTTCGGGAAGGACCGCGTCAAGTTCCTTCAGGAATGTCGTCGCGTTCAAGCGCTCCGTCGTGGTGATTGGGCGGTTGAATACGCGCAACCAGAGCTGCTCGATTCGCACATCGGCTTGCGACGTCTCGGCGATCAAACGATCAGCCAGAATCTTGGCTCGCTGGCGAAACAGGTCGTTGTTTATCACGAACAGCGATTGTGTCGGGACGACGGTTTGAGCACGTTGACCAGCGATCTGGGCAGGGTTCACGAAATCGAAATGATTGCGGATCCGGTCCAGGCTCGTCGTGTTCGTCCGCATGACGGGCAGATAGATCGACCGCTGAAACTCCTGCGCGGGGCGCGTCTTGCGATGATTGTAGTTCGGCGGATTGACCCCTTTTTGGACCAGGTCGCCGCAATTCTCCGGAGACTCCAGCACGAGCGCCGGGCCGCCTTCGTTCGGAACCAGTTCGCCACTGACCGCCAGTAGCCCATCGCGAATCGCTTCGGCATCGAGTCGCTGACGATTCATGCGCCACAACATTCGGTTGTCGGGATCGATCTTGAGCGCAGTCGCGTCATTCGTACTGCTCAGTCGATAAGTGCGGCTGAGTGCCAGCGAGCGGATGAGTTGCTTCTGCGACCAGCCTTGTTGCATGAACCGTGAGGCCAAATGATCGAGTAACTCTGGATGTGAGGGCTGTTCGCCGCGAGTGCCGAAGTAGTCGACGCTGCGAACCAATCCCTCGCCGAACAACTTCTGCCAGATGCGATTCACAATGACGCGTGCAGTCAAAGGATTGCGAGAATCGGCCAGCCAGTCCGCCAATTGCAAACGGCCGCTTTGTCCAGTTGGAATCGTCGTGGCTTGACCCAATGATGCAACTCGAACCACGCCGCGAGGCACGATGTCACCGGGCGCATAGGGGTTGCCGCGAAGGTAAATCGGCATGTCCGCTGGCTGGGCGCCATCGTGCATAGCGAAGGCTCTCGGGGCTTTGGAGCGAAAGAACTCTGCATGCTGAATTGCCGGCCCCAAAGGCTGAAGCCGGGCAGTCAGCGCATCGCGCTGTTTTGTGAGCGACTCTTTCTTCATCCGAGTGGCTGCGTCGTTCGCGGATTGCATCTCAGCAGTCGTGGCGGCGCCGGTGGCGATCGATTCGTTCTGCTCTGTTTTGACGAGTTGTTCCAACTCCGCGACGACCGACTTCTTTTCGGCTTCCAGCTTAACCCGCTCGGCCTTCATCTCCTCGAGTTTCGCCTCGTGGTCGGTTTCGAGTTTCTGCCGTGCAACAAGTTGTTCCGGAGTTTCGGGGAGGACCGTCGAATTAAGCAGACTCCATACTCCGAACGGAATTTTGTGTGTTGAGGGCGAGCTGCGGAGCATCCCCGCGATGCCGTAGTAGTCGGACAGTTCCAACGGATCGAACTTGTGATCGTGACAGCGCACGCAGCCGAGCGTCATGCCCAGAAAGGCCATGCCGATTTTGCTCACCTGAGTGTCGATGTGGTCCGCTTCCAACTTTGCCTTGTCGGGCTCGACAATCTCCACATCACCCAGCATCAGAAATCCGGTGGCAGTGATGTTCTCAGCCTGCTCTCCCGGAGATCCTGCGGGCAGCAGGTCACCCGCAATCTGCTCACGCACGAAGCGGTCGAACGGTTTATCTGTGTGATACGCTTCGATCAGATAGTCGCGGTACCGCCACGCATGCTCGGCGAAGACGTTGTTGGACGTCCCCATCATGTCGGCATAGCCGGTGAGATCGAGCCAGTGTCGCGCCCAGCGTTCGCCAAAGGTCGGGGATGCAAGCAATCGATCCACAACGGCTTCGCACGCGCGCGGCGAATTGTCTCTGATGAACGAGTCAATCTCGCTCGGAGTCGGCGGCAAGCCGGTGAGATCCAGGCTCACACGTCGCAGCCACGTGTAACGATCAGCGTCGGCGACCGGCTTCAAATCCGTTGCTTCCAATCGCGCGAGGACAAAGTGATCGAGTGGATCAATCGGCCAACCGCTGTCCTTCACGTTGGGAGGAGGCGGATCACTCACGGGCTGAAACGCCCAGTGTTTGCTGCCTTCCCCCAGATCAATCTTTTGCCGAGGACCATCCGGAGCCGCGTCGCGCGGGTCGGGCGCTCCCATCGCGATCCAGGTTTCAAAATCCTTGATGACCGCCGCCGGCAGCTTGCCCTTGGGCGGCATCTCGACGCCGTCGTACTTCATCGCCTTGATCAACAGGCTCAGATCGGCCTTGTGGGCCACGATAGCCGCGCCGGTGTCGCCCCCTTTGAGCAGCCCTTCACGATGATCGAGTCGCAGTCCCCCTTGAACGATCTTCGCCCCGGCGGCATGGCATTCGTAACAGCGGTCCGCCAGTACCGGACGTATCTTCGACTCGAAGAAGGTAAGTTGCTCGTCCGTGAACTGACGAGGTTCCCCAGCGACAGCCGACGATATCACGCCAAGCAGGATCAGAAAGAGAGTGCCTGTTCGTTTCATGACGGCTCCCTTGTTCAGACGGTCCAGCACGGCTTGCATGTGTTGCTGCATGGCGTTGGCCGCTGCGTCCGGATCGTGATTTGCATGAGTTCCCCTCAACACTGTGGCGTAAGCATATAAGACATGTTAACAAATTCGGCAGTACAGTCAATGTCCGAGCTGCAACCACCCCCCGAACATAGATCGCCGTCATGTGGGATTTCGAGAACTTTTGTGTTACGAGATTTTAGACATGCAAAAAAATATATCACTTATGGTACGGTTAGATCAGGAGTCTAAGGATTTACTCGCCGCGGCAGCCGATTTGCGGCGGATCAGTATCAGCGACTACGTGCGATCCGTGATGGTTGGGCAAGCGACTCGAGAGTTGGCAGCTGCAAACGGGCAGACGATTGCACTTTCCCCGGAGGAACAAATTAAATTCTGGACAGCACTCAGCCGCCCCGTAAAACTCACGAAAGCTCAGAAAGAACTCGGAGCGATCATGCGAGGCGAAGTGTGAATGGCATCCGTTTTCCTGACGGTTGGGCAATCGAATTGCTGGGAAAAACTCATAGCCGTCGATCGTTTTATTCCGGTAACGGCGAGGTCGACCGATGGCTTAAGCAGTCTGCGTTGCAAAGCCAAAACAAACATTTGAGTGCAACGAAGGTGCTTCTGGATGACCAGCGTTATCTCGTTGGATACTATTCCCTGGCGACTTCGCAAATAAATTTTTCTGACCTGCCGCCAGAAATAGTTAAATCATTGCCATGTCGCCAATTACCCGTAGCCGATTTAGCTTGGCTCGGTCTCGATTCAAAATATCATGGCCAGGGTTTAGGCAAGCGCCTCTTGGCTACAGCGCTTCGAGACTGTTTCGACACCAGCCAGACTTTCCCATTCGATTCAGTACTACTAGATTGCATCGACCTGTCCGCGAAGACGTTCTATGAGCAATTCGATTTCCATGAGTTGCCAGGGCATCCAATGAGGCTGTTTCTCTCGTTCCAGACCCTTGAGCATCAACGTGAAGGCATGGATAGACAAAGAGCATCGAGCAATGGTAGAGGTGAATATTGCGCCGCATGCTAGAGCAAAACGAGAGAGCATTGACGCCTGGATTGATACGGCATTTGATGGCCATCTGGTAATGACAAAATCCGAGATTGAAAGATTGGGCCTGACTTAGATCAGTGCGGGCCGTTTTTACGACGCCCGCGATCGAGGCTTTTGGCCTCGATCGGTTAAACATTAGTCGCAACCAACTTTTTTCGGTAAGGTTACTGACCATCGAATTCGTCCGGAGTTATAAATCCTCCGACGGAAAAGTTTCAAACGGTGGAGCCTTTGCAAGTGACAATCTTTGGCTAGGAGATTACTGCGATGGTCACACAATCGGTCTGCTGAGTTTTGAGACTTAGACTTTTCCGCCCAGAAGTAACCACAAAGTTGCCATCCGAATAGCTATGCCGTTCGTTACTTGTTCGAGGATAACCGAATGAGGACCGTCAGCAACTTCCGGTGTCAGTTCCACGCCTCTATTGATAGGCCCTGGAGCCATAATCAGTATTTCGGGCTTGCTTCGGCGAATGCGTTCCTGGTTCATAGCGTAAAGCAAAGTGTACTCATGCACAGAAGGAAAAGGTCGGATCGCTTGTCGCTCGAACTGGATTCTCAACAAATTCAAAACGTCACATCGTGGAAGAATTTTGTCCAGGCTGTAGGACACTTCAACGCCCAACTTCTCCCAGTGTTTCGAAACCAATGTTGCGGGTCCGCATACAATTACCTTGGCTCCTAATTTGAGTAATCCCCAAATGTTGGACCTTGCCGTTCTTGAGTGCGCAATATCCCCTACAAGCGCGACCGTTAAACCGGCCAAGGAACCGCGATGTTGCCGAATCGTAAGTATGTCGAGCAATCCCTGTGTCGGATGTTCATGCGGACCATCCCCCGCGTTGATTACGCTACAAGCTAAGTGATTGGAGAGCATGTGAGGCGTCCCCGGCGAACTGTGCCGGACGACAACGGCATCAACGAGCATCGCCTCAATGGTCTTTGCCGTATCGATAAACGTCTCTCCCTTGGCTACGCTCGAACCGCTCGACGAAAACTCAACTGTGTCCGCTCCAAGTCGCTTCGCTGCCAATGAAAAGCTGTTTTTCGTTCTAGTACTGTTTTCAAAAAACAGATTCGCGATCGTGCGTCCCTTCAGTAAGTCGAGCTTGTTTCTACCGTTCGAGGTCGCAGCATGCAAGATTTCCGCGTAGTCCAAAATCAAATTGATTTCGCTTGCGGTGAGATGTTCCAACCCCAACAAATGCTTGTGCTGCCACGTGGCCGGTATAACAGGAGCGTTCAGGAACGCGTGCGGTGTTGTTACGGCTAAAGCAGACTCGTGGGACATTTACTTAATCTCAGTGCTTCCAATTTACGGAGGCAATGATTCTAAAGTTCGTCGTCCAGATAGGGAAGGCGCAAACTATCTACGGAGAACCGAATACGCCATCCTCTGGTTCCTTAGTGACTTCATCTTTTGCATCACCAAGGATTTGCTCGGTTGCTTCCCGCATTCCCCTGATGGACTTAGAAACCACTGTTGAAAGAGTACTCAAGTCAATCACTTTGAAGTCATTGAGATCGGTTTGAAACTGCTCGATCGCGATAAGTAACTCAATAACTTTCTCCTTTTCCTTAGCGTTTTCCGATAGCAAAGCTAGAAGACCTTTATCAGCCGACGGCGGTTTGATTTTTTCCTTGGCTTCAGGTATTAATGGCTTTGGAGTGTAAAACACGCCATTCAATGCAACGTGAATTCTTTCAAACCGTTGATGAGCTATTCTTCTCGCATTCTTCACTTCTTTTGGCTGTTTCGCATATGGACTCACTGCCCTAGTACCGCCAGGCACTCCGTAACCACCATCGCCTCCCTCGCCGGACATTCCTCCCGGCATTCCTCCCGGCATTCCGCCATAACCGCCCATTTCGCCGCCTGAATATCCACCCCCCATTCCTCCACCTGCACCTGAATTTGCGATCCGTTTTTTCCAGTCTTTTAGTGATTGGATGGAAAACTTGGCAATCGCTTTTTCAACCACTAGGATATCCTCTGGCGTCATGCTATGTTTCTTAACTGTACCGAAACTCCAAAGCGCTTTCTCGACCAGCCATTCTGATTCCTGTTGATCCAAGATCTTAACCAATTCAGGAGTCAAGGCTTCGGCTGCAAGTTTACCCGGCGCTTTATCTGGATCAAGATCGGCAATAAGCGTCAAACACTCAATCGTTTGTTCCTTGAGGTAATTGTGAGCATCTGGATCCCGATAAACAGGGGCAGGAGCAGTCAAAAGAGCTTTCAGTTTATCAACAAATGCTCCTGCGACTCTCTCTGCAACAGCGAATACTGGAGCCTTGGCCGCACCTCCCTTGTATCTAAGATGTCGAGCCAGGATACTCAGTGCCGAGCTTACCAGCCCGTCGTTGCCCTTTTCGTCCAAAACATTGAAGAGAATTCCTTGCACTGATGCTTCCGGCTTTGACGATGTGGGAGTCTTTTCCGAATTGAGGTTTCCAAGTAGAACCATCGCATTTATTCGACACTGCGGAGAATAAACACTTCCATCTTCGCCCCGCAAAACCAATTCCTTCAATAACGGGATTAGAGCTGTATTGAACTTTGGGCTTAGGGCTTTGTTTATTTCAATCGTGACAATGTCATTCGAGATATCCGTTCGCGCCCTATTGACGTATTCAGGCGCATTCTGCGTCAATAAGGGTATCAAGAACCCATTATAATACTGCAGAATGGGCGCTGGGTCCGACCGGTCCGGCTTCATGGCTTTGGTTTTCTCTGTTGATTTTTCGACCAGCTCCTTATCCTTTAAAGTGATCGGCTTTTGCTTGTAAGGGGACGCAGGAGCGACAGGAGCGGCAGCAGCAGCCTGAGCAATCGCTTTCGATTCAAACAAGCCAGAAAAGGCCGCCAGGCAAAAAGAACCAAGAAGAACCGGTAGAACGAGCATCCAGTATTGAGTTCGTCGACGCATGAGGCCACCTCGTTGGGTGAAAAGAGGAGCAGGGTGTGGGAGAAAAGCACGTGTGGCGGTTACTCCACACACTACTAAGGTACGGTACAGCCCTACTCAATGTCAACTTTTCCATTCTGGATTCGGTCCGGATCTTCGATATTTGGCGATAAATTACGAAAGTTCTCGCTCCAAAAGTCGCACCCGGCAGGCCCAGCAGGTGCGACCTACGGTAGATCACTCTTGCCGAGAGTGACTTTTGCATTGCAGACACGGTTCCCAAAGTCGCACCCGGCAGGCTTGGCAGGTGCGACCTGGGCTGTGCGACAAATAGCAGTTTACGAAAAAAGTGTTGATGCATGTTTAGTTCCGTTTTGCGATCTGGTCTTTCAGGTTGGTCGGGGGCTAGTCCTGGACTGTTAAAAATTCGGTATTGACACGGGTTTTGGTTTGCGCAAGTTTTGTTCCTCTATTGTAGGGGTTAGATCAAGACTGCGAATGTAGTGG
>JAYTVL010000401.1:0-16301 GCA_043744075.1 Pirellula sp.
ATTGACTTCAAAGAGATGCTCTTCCCAACTAAACGCTAATGTTTATCCCGCACAGAGGCGCGTGAGTTTGGTTGGCGAGCGTGCCACCCAATTTACAGGTAGATTTCAAGCTGCCCCTCGTCCAAAAGCAAGTTGGAAACTTAATAGGTAGCAACCATGTCCGACGCCGCCGGCTAGATTATCATATTAGGTAGCGATTGATCGCTTTGCCTCAAACTCATTCGGTTCAATATGACAACTCCAATGCTAGCGGAAGTAATGCAGGAACTTGGCTCAAAAGGAAGTCCCGCAACCAAGAAGACACATGTGCGACATGGTGCACCGGAGCCACTTTTTGGCGTCAAAGTTGGCGATCTTAAGCCGATGCAAAAAAGACTGAAGGGCCAACAACAGCTCGCGTTGGAACTGTACGCAACTAAGAATTCCGATGCCATGTATCTAGCGGGGCTGATTGCAGACGGATCGGTTATGACCCGCAAGCAGTTGGATCAATGGGCCAAGGGAGCGACTTGGCATATGATTGCGGGTTTCACGGTTCCCTGGGTTACTGCTGAGCATCCCGAATCGATTGTGATCGCGATGAAGTGGATCGACTCTCCGAAGGAACTTATTGCCACCGCAGGTTGGTCAACACTTTCATCCGTGGTGGCAACGAAGTCGGATGATGAACTGCCCATTAAAGAATTAGGCCTGTTGCTTGATCGCTGCATCAAAACAATTCAGAAATCACCGAATCGCGTTCGATATGCGATGAACAATTACGTTATTAGCGTTGGCATATACATCGCCACCTTGGCAGACCAAGCGATCTCGACAGCTCGCAAAATCGGTGTTGTCGAAGTGGACGTGGGGATACGGAATGCAAGATCCCCGATGCCGAAAGTTACATCAAAAAGTGTCGTCGAGGCGCCGATGTCGCTCCCAAACGCAAAACGACTCGATGTTAACATGATAGCGTATTTTGAGCCTCAATGCGCTAGCATGATTGCCTGCGTCTTACACTGAGGCGGAAGATTCGCTTAGCCAATCGGCAAGGCCTTTATCTGGCACTTGAATCTTAAGAACCGGTGCGAATTCTTCGAAGGATTTGTCAACGTTTTCCATCAATTGAGCAAGGTCAACGGTACGAGCCGCAGTGACACGCTCGACTCCTTCCAAGAATACTTCCTCGTCATCCCATTGCTCGTCTCGGCAAGACGGCAACAACGAAGCCAATGCAACGCACGCAGCGTCTATCCGCGGCGTCGGGCCATCTAACAATTCGTCCAAAGCAGGATGGCGTTCGATCAGAACCGCAAATTCCTCTGGCAGCCTCCAGTTTCGGCATAACGCTGCTGCAGCCTGTGCATGGTCCCAACCGAACAGCTCCTTCTCAAGCGAGGACAACCTAACTCGCTCTTTACTGCGTCGTTCAACGAGCCCTTCATATTGTTCAGGCAAAGCCTTTAACAAGAGCGGAATGGCCATGTCTTGCAGTAGTGCTGCAGCGAAGAGCTCCTCTGCATTTGTCAGTCGAAGCTCTCGTCCAAGACTCCGCGCGAACACAGCTCGACGCAACGAGTCTTGCCACAAGCTCTTCAGGTCAAATGGACCGAATTTTGGGTTTGGAACCAGCGAAAAGACCGCGCTCCAGAGGGCGAAATTCTTTATCGTTCGCACACCAACGAGCGTCAAGGCCTGTTGAATCGAAGCAATCTCTCTAGAGAAGCCGAAGTACGACGAATTCACAAAACGCAAAACCTGGCCCATCAAACCAGCGTCCGCCTCAATTGGTTTCGCATACTCTGCGGGCCCATTGTTCGGGTCTTGTGACAATTCGAGAAGTCGCATGGCGCTTGTCGGAAGCGCTGGCAATTGAGTATTTGCAAGTACTTCGTTTAAGTTTCGAACATCAATCGCTTTGGTCATGGCAAAAATCTTTAAGTCGAGGGGCAGCCCACCGCAAGGCAATGCAGTTAGGCTTTCTAATTGCGTACAGAACTAAACTTAGGTTCAATATCTTGAAATGCAAATCTATCGGGGGGGTTTGATTCGATTCTTCGTCCATTGTGATCATCCCCTCAATGACGTTATCGGTCGTAGCGTTTAGTAGGTCCCGCCTGCTGGGCGGGACTATGCAACTGAAGTCCTGCCCGGCAGGCAGGACCTACCACGTTCTGATCATTACGAATGCCCGGATTGGGCTGACTCTCCTCGCAATTATTCAAGATTCGCGACCTGCGATTCTCTCATTGGCACTCCGATTGACGTAAATGAAAGTGTTGCATTTCCGCGAAATGATCGAACGTTGACCTGATTTTACCGAACAATCCATGGATCTAGTCCAAGTTCAAAAACTGTGCAAGAGTTATCCGGACTCCGTCCAAGGTGAGATCGTTGCGCTCGACAATGTGAGTTTTGTCGCAAAAGCCGGTGAAGTGTTCGGTTTGCTCGGTCCCAACGGTGCAGGAAAGACGACGGCTCTGCGTATCTTGGCCACGATTTTACAGCCAACATCTGGTTCCGTTCGCGTTTTTAATTTTGATGTAACCCAACAAGCCGATTACGTTCGCCATTCAATTGGCTTCGTCTCAAATAATACTGCTATCTATGACCGCATGAGCGCATGGGAACTGGTCGAGTATTTTGGACGATTGTATGCATTGCCAGACGACCACTTGTATCCTCGAATGGAAAAAATATTTCGCAAGCTTCAAATGGACGACTTCAGAGAATGCCCTGGCGCCAAAATGTCAACGGGCATGAAACAAAAAACCTCGATCGCAAGGGCTCTCATCCACGATCCACCGGTATTGATTTTCGACGAGGCGTCACTAGGCCTCGACGTCATGGTCGCCAGAGCACTGCAGTCCATCGTCATGGACCTGCGAGATCAAGGCAAATGCATTATCTACTCTACTCACATCATGCGGGAAGTCGAACGACTATGCGACCGCGTTGCTATCATTTACAGAGGCAGAGTGATCGACTCCGGAACATTAGACGATTTAGCTGAGCGGCATCAGCAGAACGACTTTGAAGAACTGTTTTTCCAGCTGCTCATGCTTGGGGACATGGTAGGTTCCGCATGAATTGGTCACACGTCAAACTCATTTTTCATCGTGAAGTTAGAGACCAATTGCGCGATCGAAGGACGATGTTCACGATCTGTATCCTTCCACTATTACTCTATCCCTTGATGGGGATGGTAATGATGCAGGTAGCACAATTCCATCGCGAACAACACGTTACCATTGGTGTAGTAGGGTATGAGAATTGGCCAGAAGACTTCCCTCTGATCGCGGAAGCTGCAAACGGAAAAATCCGCTGGAAGAAGCTGTTAGAAGACGATGTCTTCGTAGACGCATTCGAAGTTTCCAAACTGCAAAAGAAAGTGTCTGGAACCATTGAATCCGAAGGGGCGTTGAATCAACAAAGTGCCGATCCGGCAGCGGCGGAGAAGCTCCTTCGACAACTTGAATCAGACGCCGTCATTTGGGTGCCAACCAATTTCAAAAACTTTAATTCGCGTGATTCGATGGTTGTTCTCAGCAATCAAAGATGGGAGCGATCACAATTGGCAGTTCAGTGCTTGAATGAACGCATCGGCCAATGGCATGCCCATTGGGTACGCAGTCGTCTCAAAGACTCACAAATTGGAGCAGCTATTCTGGACCCGCCGCTTTTGCAACAGGTTGATGTTTCCAATGCTGAGGCGAAGCGTGCGATTGTTTGGTCCAAGATCCTTCCATTCGTCATGCTTGTTTGGGCGTTAACTGGAGCATTCTATCCCGCAATCGACTTATGCGCTGGCGAAAAAGAACGTGGAACGCTTGAGACCCTTCTGTGCAGCCCTGCTCGACGCAAAGAAATAGTTTGGGGTAAATTACTGACGGTAATGTGCTTTAGCATTGGAACTGCGCTTTTGAACCTAGCTAGTATGCACACAACAGCTTCGCTTGTAATGTCACAATTCTCGGGGCTTGGCGCGGGTGATATGGTAACAGCCATGGGGCCCTTGCCGCTTCATTCGATGGGATGGCTTATTCTCCTAGTAGTACCAATTTCTGCCATGTTTAGTGCACTTGCGCTTGCCGTCGCTTGCCTTGCGCGGAGTACCAAGGAGGGGCAATACTATTTGATGCCTTTGCTTTTGGTCGGACTGCCGTTGGTAATGCTTCCTATGATCCCTGGAGTTGTTCTCTCCCCGGGTACGAGTATCGTTCCTGTTACGGGGGCAGTGCTGATGGCTCGGGCATTGATGGATGGCGAGTACCTTCACGCTTTGCTTCACTTGCCAACGGTAGCAACGGTGACTGTTCTGTCTTGTTTGCTATCGGTTCGTTGGGCGGTTCGGCAATTCGAGAGCGAAAACGTCATGTTTCGGGACAGTGAACGTTCTTCGATGTCGCAATGGATTCGCAATGTATGGCGGCAACGCGAGGACACACCAACAACGAACGAATCCATCCTTTGCGGCTTGTTGATTTTGGTTTGCTTGTTTTTTGGAAGGCTCTCATTGACCGGCATGACGTTGAGCTGGATATCCATCGTTCAGTCAACTATTGTGATTCAGATTGGGATGATACTCGCGCCCGCATTGATCATGGCGACGATGCTGACTCGATCCGTCCGAAGCTCATTGAGACTGAACCGCCCTGGCATATCGGAATTGCTGGCAACGGTTTTGCTGGCAGTCAGTTTGCATCCGACGTATACGGCCTTTGCGTCGTTGGTAGGATCTGAATACAAGATCGGGGAACAGACGACTCATATGCTCATGCAATTCGACTCAATCATTGCAAGCGCGCCAATGTGGAGCGTCTTGTTGGTACTCGCGGTCGTACCCGCCGTTTGCGAAGAACTGGCTTTCCGAGGCTTCTTGTTTTCAGGCATGCAACGCAACAACGGACATGTTCGAGCAATACTCTTAACATCGTTGCTTTTCGGTTTGTCCCATGGAGTGCTTCAGCAAACGATAACAGCATCTGTGATTGGTCTGCTCCTCGGTTGGTTGGCGTTTCGGACGGGCGGTGTCATCTGTACGATCGTATTTCATTGCATTCACAACTCCATTTCGATGCTCCTTGCGTCACACTCCAGCCGTGGCGAAGGTGTTCCACAATGGTTTTCTTGGGCCATCGAGAGCCACAACGGTCAATTAGCTTATACAGGAACCTGGTGCACACTCAGTGTGGGTGTCGCTATTGCCTTGATCGCTTGGTTCGCAAGCAAGAAGTCCGTGGCAGAGTCCTTGCAAAATTTTGGGAAACACAATTTTGCAGAACAGCAAACACGCGATGGATCGAGCTTAGCTCGACGGTACTAAATTCGACCCCCATGGCCTTTGGCCTCATCTTTACCCACATCTTTGACTTTGCCCCCCTCGCCCCTTTTTAGCCTTTTTAGGGGAGAGGGGCTGGGGGTGAGGGGTTTTGCACTGGAGCTTAGAAGCATTGCTCAAAAAAACATACGCAAAATTTGCCAAATGCGATTTCTGACCTACGATTCACTTGCAAAAGCTGCAAAGAAATAGGATGGCCTAAACTTTTTAGAATAAGAAAACTATGATGACAAAACGACGCCAGCAGAAGTATGTAGACCGAGAAGTTCAAACAAGCCTGATATTACGTTTGAGCATTCATTGGTTTTTGTTTATGGTCGCGAACGTGATAGTAATATCGCTTTGGACGAAATTGGTGGACACTCCCACCGACCCTTGGGCGGAGACTGTTGCAATGACTTGGCAACGTGTTTTTCCATTTCTTCTTGTTTCCTTTGCGTTAGCACCAATCTTCATCTGGGATGCAATCAAGCTCTCCAATCGATTCACAGGTCCTATCGTTCGGGTAAGGCGAGCGCTAGCTTTGATCGCTGACGGCGAACCACCAAAGGCAATCGAGTTCCGCACTGGAGACTTCTGGAAATCACTGGCACACGACTTCAATCGGGCCTTCGTCAATAAACCTGCGGCTGGCACCGATCCTGTCAGTGAAAAGCACTAATCTATCTCACGTAGGGTCCGGCTGTTATCAGTCGGGCAGGCTGCATTTGCCAGGAGTGAACTATGCCATTCAATAGTTATCGTCGTGTAAATCGGCAAAAGACCAGACAGGGTGCTGCGATCGTTGAGTTCGCGGTTTGTTTGCCGGTAATCATGATTCTGATCTTAGGGAGCATGGAAGCGACCAGCGCAATATTCGTTCGACAAGCTCTCACCACGAGCGCTTACGAAGGCATTCGCGAAGCGATTCGAATCGGTTCAACCACCTCCAACGCAACCAGTCGCGCTCAAGCCGTCTTAACCGCAAGACAGATTCGAAACTCAAGTATTCAATTTACTCCTTCTGATCTCCAGACCGCTGCGCGAGGATCAAATGTTGTCGTGGAGGTGAGCGCTCTTTTTATGGCCAACAGCCCTTTCTTTGGGAATGTGATTTCCGACCGAGTCACAACGGTTCGAGCTGTCATGGTCAAAGAATAATTCAGCTTCCACTTTTCAGAATTCTAGTACCATGATTTGTACCCATCTAAATCCACAGTTCAGCCTCATGAACAGTATTGCAATTAAGACACGAATACGCTCCCGTCAACGGCGTGGCGCTATGCTGGTTTTGATTTGTCTAATGATCGTTGCATTTTTGGTCACAGTGGCATTCTCGGTCGATATAGCTTATATGAATTTGGTTAAGTCCGAATTACGAACGGCCACAGATGCGGCAGCGAAAGCTGCGGCTGAAACCCTGGCGAGAACGCAAGACGTCAATGCGGCCATTGCACGCGGCAAAGAGATTGCGCTCGAAAACAGGGTTGCCAACGTTGGACTTCAATTGAAAGACAGCGATTTAGTGTTTGGCCGATCCCAGTTGGGTAATTCAGGACGATTCGATTTTACACCAGGTGCAAATCCGAAAAATAGTGTCCGTGTAAATGGACAACGAACCAATGGATCGCTTTCTGGAAATGTTCAACTTTTCTTCGGTCGAATCTTCAACGTGCAGAGCTTTCAACCGGAAGAATTCAGCGCGGCAACTTTTATTCAACGGGACATCGTCTTGGTTGTCGACCGCTCTGGATCGATGTTGGACCTAAACAAGTTCAACGAGCTTCGGTCAGCAATTACCATTTTTACAGAAATTCTGGCTGACAGCCCGGTCGACGAACGAGTTGGCTTGGCATCCTATTCGACTACGGAGAGCGAAGATGTCCAACTGACCGAAAACCTAACATTGATCAATAATGCTATGGCCGCCATGCCTGTCGACGGGTTTACTAATATCTCGGGTGGAATCGACGCAGGGGGAAGAATCATGGCGCAAGGCCCATCGAGAGACTTTGTGGAACGAACCATGATCGTGTTGACGGACGGACTGCAGAACCGCGGTCGGCCAGCCAGTCTTGCCACTGCGGATCAAGCAGCACTTGGCACAACGATCCACGCTATTACGTTCGGTCAAGATGCAGACCAAGCGGCCATGAGAGATGTTGCAGCGATCGGCAATGGCCGGTTCTTTCACGCGAACGATGGTTCCCAACTGCGGCAGGTGTTCACCGAAATCGCATTGACTCTAAGCACGATCATTACGGAGTAGGCCAATGGTTTTTCAGCAACACAGTCGAAAATCTCGCCACTTCAAGAAACAGCGACATGGGGCTGTTATGGTGGAGATGGCGATTACGTCAGGCCTAGTGTTCTTCTTTTTCTTTGCTGCCTTAGAATTCTGTCGCGTCTCAATGATCCGTCACACGGTCGAGAATGCGTTATACGAGAGTGCAAGGCAAGGAATTGTTCCAGGAGCTACGTCGACTGAGATGCAAAGTACGGCCAACCGTGTGTTGAGCCGAATCGGTATTTCCGGAGCAACCATTGATGTCTCTCCCACCAATATCCAAAATTCAACGCCAGAAGTGAGTGTGCGAATACGCTTGCCATTGGATAGAGGCCTATTTGCTCCAGCACTTTTCTTTGTCGGAAAGTCGCTTGATCGGACGCTTGTCATGCAACGGGAAGGTGCGAGTTAGGGTTTAATTGGATTCAGTACCGGTCGTTACCAATCGAGTCCCAATTTCGCTAATTGTCGCCTGACGATGTTTCTATCAAAGACAACAACCGTCCCGTCGGAGTTTCCCCAAACAATCCGAGTCGAGTCTGAACTGAATGACAGACTCTCCGATTCCGTTTCTTGCCCCGTGAGTGTCACCAATCGGGATTCGTCGACGGCTCGAAAAAGTGACGATTTGGCACTCCACCTCGTTGCGAATCTACCCACCAACGAATCCAATGTTCTTCGTGGGATGAGATACGCAGGATAGTTCCATCGAATGTACGAATCCGCTTACCCGAATCCACATCAATTAGGTCGTTCCCTAAGGATGAATCGCTACCCAGCGTCAAGAATCTTCCTTTCGGATCGAACGGGCCAGTCTTCCATGTTTTAGATGTGTATGCCGATGGGAGAAACCAGCGTTCATTGCCCGTTAGTGTTTCGAACAGCTTGCTTACTCGCATCCGATTTTGTCCGTCCATTTCCAGTCCTTCAACGACGACCCATTTGCCACTTGGAGCTAGCCTGAACTGTAGAGCACCTTCAGGAAAGTCCTTGAGTTCGAGGAGCACTCTGAGTGGTTCATCACTAAGCAAATTTCTCACATGGCAACAGCGAAGTTTTTTCTGTGGATCGGGATTCGAACCGTTCGATAACATTGCCGACTATGCTTCCGCCACGCATCAATTAGCGTGTCCAGAACCACACGGTAGAGCTAGGCATAGGGAGTCATTCTGGTAGACTCGGATTCAGATAATGGTTCGTTCGAATTCTGTTCGCGAAACTGTCCAGCTACCATCGGCCATTTCGAATGCGCTCTTAAAAAAGCGTTTTGCAGAATGTCGTCTGCATCAACTCTTGCACGAAGGGACGGATCGATGCGCAGTTCTAGCATTCGTAAAAGCTGTGGGCGATATAACTCGAACCACTCTCCTCTATCAACGAAGGCGGTCATATTTAAGACCTATCAATCCAACTTGATCCGAACGCTCTTCGGTAGGTACCAAGCACGAATGGTACTGTACGAATGGTACTGTAGGCGACGTGGCGTTGCGTAAACTCGATCTGGCCAGCTTTAGTCATTCGTGCCTCGGAATATACGAAGCCCGTTTGCTTTTCTACTAAATTCGACCCCCACGGCCTTTGGCTTTACGCCAGCGGCATGAATTTCTAGATCAATGCGACAGAACAAAAACAAGATAAACTCGGTACGTCAATCAACCACCGATTCTGCGGAGCCTTCAAGTCTGTGCGTTAAAAAGCGGGTGCGTGGTAACGAGTACTTATTGTCGTGGCGTTCGCCGAGAAGTGTCCATTTTTCTGTCGTTAAATCTTTCTGTCGTCGTAGCCCGCCCCCAGTTTCGTTCGCAACTTTGAGCATCCTCTTCGAGACGGATTTGAAAAAGTAAGCTGTTTTGTATCTTTGGATTATGAGCTTTCTAACCAACTGGGACTGTTGTTTGGCGCTGTTTTGTCTGCGTTCGATGCTCTTTTATGGGTTGAGAGGCGCCAGTCGCTTTTCAGCAAAAGCCACGCCGCTCCCCCATTCCCCGCATCCCGCCGCCGACGGCGGCCGGATGCGGGGAATGGGGGAGGATTTTTCGCCTGCGCTTCTTAGAGCTTAGCCACAAATTCACCAACCAGACGAGCTGGTTGGGGTCTCAGCGGGGATTGTCTGCTTCCCTATAGCCCAGACGGGTAATTTGTAGGATGCCATTGATTGTAGCGGGGAGTTCACTAGACTCAGTGCACTCCCTCTCATTGGACTTCTAGTAGCGCAAGGAGTTTCTAGACATGCTAAGTATTTTCGATCGAAGCGTAAAGCAATTTGGTGGCTTAAATCGTAGAGAGATCATGCGTGCGGGTGGACTGTCGCTCTTCGGACTGACAATGCCGGAATTGCTGCAGGCCGTAGAACAGAACCCAGTAGACGGAATTGAACGCAGGCCAGCGCGGGCTAAGTCCGTTATCTTGTTCAATTTGCTTGGCGGCCCTAGTCACATGGACATGTTCGATATGAAGCCGAACGCGCCGTCGGAAATCCGCGGTGAGTTCAAGCCGATTTCAACTTCTTTGCCTGGATTGCAGATTTGCGAGCACCTGCCGAACACGGCTAAATGGATGCACAAGGCATGTCTCATCCGTACGATTTCTCACACATATAACTCGCACGATCCGTTGGCGATCATGACGGGTTTCACCGGTGCCAATCCAAAACTTCAAGCGCAGTCGACAGACCCGCCGGATATTGGAGCGATCTGTCAATACGTGGGTCTGGGTCCGCAAGACGTCCCCGGCGCAGTCTGTTTGCCGTGTTATCCGGGTTGGGGCCAAGAAGGATACCGGCGCGGTGGTCCGTACGGAGGATTCCTGGGGAGTCAGTACGATCCACTGTTCTCACTGTGCAGCCCGGATTTCGCACGCGAACCGAAGCTGCAGCACTACGACCCGGTAATGCCGGAGGGCGAGCCCTATTTGCCAGGTCTCAAAAGCCAGCCGGATATGTCCATCGAACGCTTTGGTAATCGCTATTCGCTCTTGAAACAACTTGACGATGCATTCCGACAAGCCGGCCATTCCTCGTCTCAAGACCGCCTCAACAAATTCCAACAGCGTGCTTTCGACCTACTGACATCGAGCAAAACGAGGGATGCTTTCGATCTTTCCCAAGAACCAGATCATGTTCGCGATCGTTACGGTCGCAACCTGTACGGCTCTAGCATGCTGATTGCTCGTCGGCTCGTCGAGGTCGGCGTGCCTTTTGTCAGCGTCCACCAAGAGATATTCAGACACTATGGTCACGCCTACGACATGCACTCGAATAATTTTAGCATGTTGAAAAACATCAACCTGCCGGTTCTTGACATGGTCTATCCGGCGCTCATCCAGGATTTGGACGAACGCGGGCTGCTCGATTCGACTCTCGTGATCGTGATGGGCGAGATGGGGCGTTCGCCTCGTATCAATGCAACTGCGGGACGAGACCATTGGCCGCAATGCGGATTCAGTCTGTTGACCGGCGGAGGCGTAAAGTCAGGAATGGTCTACGGCGATACCGATAATGACGCAGCGTATCCACTGAGCAATCCCGTTCATCCATCCGAACTTGTTGCAACGATTTATCACTTGCTCGGCATTGACCCGCATCTGATCGTACACGACCCGCTAGGCCGTCCTCATCCGATCGCGCGCGGCGGTGAACCAGTGCGAGAATTGCTGAGTTAATATGAACGCCCCAGCATTACTTACTCTTGCAATCGTTTTGGAGACGGGCACTCGGCACTTTTGTGTTATTTTTTGATTACCTTGAGATCGTATTGTCCTGGTGATGATTTAGCAACCACTTCGATTGTCAAATCCGTCTTGGCCAAATCGTAGTATTTTGGATGCAACAAATATCGCGGTGTAACTGGACCTTCGTCGGGTGTGTTTTGAAAAACGTTCACTAGCACTTTATACGCACCCAGTGGTGCTCCGTTTTGGCCGCCTGTTAGCAGTTCGTAATTTCCCTCGGCATCAATTGCCCCGGTTGGTATGTGCTGTGTCTGATTTCCTTTTGAGGCATCAGCGAAAAACGACACTCCGCCTTGCCCGATTTTCGTTATAGGTTTGCCGTCCAGCAATACAGTTCCCTTCACTGGAACCAGATCAAGTCTGTCGCCGCCACAACCAATTAGGCCGGCGAAAAAGCAACTTAGGAATACTGTCGGAACGGATCTTATTCGCATAACGCTCAACCTATTGTTCAAACCTAATGCACGACCTCAAACCTGTAGTGGTGCGTCAAACTCTAGTTTTTGGGTTGCGATGCTCTCCACCATCACGCGGAGCGTGATGAGTACGTATTCATCACGCTCCGCGTGATGTCGGGAACCCTAATTTTTGACTCTGACGAAGCACTAGAGTGATGGTAACAAACCCCCGAGATGAACTCGGGGGCATTTTCTAGGGAATGTCGCTCGTGACCTCGCTGCCAGCAATTGTCCCGATCGCACGATGGATCCCTAATTCGATGGTGTCCGAAATAAATCGAACCGAACCATCAGCGAATGCAAACTGGACTCCACCAGGGTGCTTGCTTTTCACGCCCATCAAATGAGTCCAATCATTTTGATTCGCCCATTTGAAGTTCGGCGGTTGACTAACGTGAGCCAAGGATCCGTTTACGTCACACCAACTGGCTCCCATTCGGGTATTGTTTGGATAGGTGGACTCTCCAACGAGATACGTATTGCTCGTACCGTCGACTAGCGAGGCAAATTTTCGTTTACACATGTATCCGTTTCCTGGGAACATTCCGTTGCCGGCCACCCACGGATCGCCTCCTCGCGACGCGATCTTGTTCTTCTCTTGACAGCACGTATCAGCAACACTGAACTTATTCGGGAAAACACCCCAGTCCCAATTCGATCCGCTTATGCCCTTGTAACTTGTAATCCCAGTTTTAAAGGGCGATGGTTTGTATAGGCTATTCTGCACGGCTGAACGAGTCGAAGCCCCTTCGCCGTCGCTCGGGCACAAATAAGATGCAATCGCAACATCGGCCACTGATGTAACGTGATCGGTTCCAATGATATCCCTACCCAGAATCGTATTTTTAGGGATTCTCCCCTGATCGTACAAAGCCTGCTGCTCAATGTAGGGCAAAAGGATTGCCAGAAATCCCCAATCGCGAGCGTTTGGTCCAGTATTGAAAAGGGGAACACTCGGATAGCCCGGAGCAGGACCTGCATTTACGATCGGTCCAATTTCGTCGGCGCCCAAATTGTTCAACAACGGTGCGGTTGTTGGCTTTTGATCGTAAGTGTAACGTTGAAAAGGAAAGTAGCCGTATGTCGAAACAAAATTGTGGCATCCCAGGCCGATTTGCTTCAAATTATTGCTGCACTGCATTCGCCGCGCTGCCTCGCGGGCTGCCTGAACGGCAGGTAACAGCAATCCAACTAAGATTCCGATGATCGCAATGACCACCAGCAATTCAACTAGCGTAAATCCGTACACACGATTCGACCGCATCGTTTTCTCCTTTAAGAGACTGTAAGATAGTTAGAAAATCAAGAGTTATCCTCAAAATCACGTTGGGCACTTTTTTGCAAACAGCATTGCGTGCGACTTAATACACACTCGACCAGTCTCGCTCTTTTCTCTCACTGCTGTCAAGTAGTAGGAGAATAGAAAAAGAAAATATTCGATCACTGCGATTGAATTGTACAGACTTAGATCGTTCCGACGTTCCGACGTAGCTTAGGCTTCCAGCCTGAGTATTCATGAGAAATCCTCACAGGCAAGATGCCTATGCTTCGTTAATAACATGGCCTAATCTTTGTATGTTAATTCCCGATGCACCACAAATGCTGGTAGGTTCGAATAAACAACTTACCGCTGCTGGCGACAACCGAAGAATTCGAAGATTCTCCAAGTGGATTTGTTGATATCAATTCAAAGTCGGGACTTGCTCGAAAAACAAAGCAGTCGCCACCCTGCGTGATCGTGTAACACGATCCGTCGGCAATCATTACAGAAGACCAGTTCGTCCCCTTGGATCCTTGTCCAGACAATCGTTTCTCCCAAACAAGTTTGCCAGTCTTCAGTTCAAAGCACTCGCCGATGCCAGGATCATTGTGGACGAAGATGAATCCATCTCGAATGGCGCCGGACCCGATCCGTTGTTTGGTCTTGGGATGTTGCCATAAACGATTCGACGTAGTCAGTTCACTTTGTCCCGCTTTGAAGCCCAACGACATTCCGTTGTATCCGCCCATGGAAACTATGATATCCTCCGAAACTAGTGGTGACGTATAGACCAGTGCATTGATACCGTTGCTGGTCCACCATTCTTTCCCGGTAAGCGGATCCATTCCACAAACCCGAAACGGAAACGAAATAATCAGTTGTTCACGGCTACCAATGGTACGAAATATCGGGGTGCTCCATGAACCGTAATAGTCAGCGCTGGCAAATTTTGCCTCGGATGTTCCTTGTGTATTGATGGGTTCGTCATGCTGCCAGACCGTCTTGCCTGTCTTTTTGTCTACGGCAATCAGGTACGATCGCTCTCCTGGACCAAAATTCAAATAGCAGAAATCGCCATGAATAACGGGGGACGAGCCGTAACCCCAGATGTGTTTCTGAATTCCAAGATCTCGCTTCCAAATCTCTTTTCCCTCCATGTCGTAACAAAACAAGCCTGCCGAACCGAACCAGACGATGACTCGTTCTCCGTCGGTAACAGGCGACGATGAACAAACCGGATTCGTTGAATGGGTGGGGTCGGCTTCGGTCCATTCGGTATCTGTATGCCACCGAAGTCGACCGTCTACTCGATCAAAGCACATGAGACTGCGTCGTTTTTCAGCCACGACGGGTTGACTCACAAAGACTTGATCCTTCCAAACGACTGGAGTCGAATTTCCGGGTTCGGGCAACGCCACTTTCCAAACAACGTTTTCTGTTGAACTCCACTTGGTCGGTAGTCCTTTCTCATCGCAAGTTCCATCGCCATGCGGCCCTCGCCATTCTGGCCAGTTATCGGCATGAACAATGGTTAAGTGAACGAGCAAGAAAGCTGCGAAACAAAGTTTTTGAAACATATTAGCGGCCATGTTTTTGAGTTAGAGTATCGATTTGTGCGCCCGGCGCGCTGCGGGTTCAACAGGTTTATACAAGTCGCAAGCCTGAAGCTCATGTTTAACCGATCGGAGCGATTAGCGGAGATCGCGGGCGCTTGTATATGCTACCGGCATCTCGCGGGTCCGGGACAGATGACACCTAGCCCGCCCGCCGCTGCGCGGGTTAAACAATTACTAGGAACAGTTAATTCTTTTCTTTCTTGTTGCGCGGTTGGCCTGGGATTGGCCGGTCAGTAGCATTAGCCCACTTCTCGTAAGAAGCGAGCATCGATTGCACTCGATCAGGATTCGTTTCTGCAAGATTATTCAGTTCCGTTCGATCTGCTGCCATGTCGAAGAGTTCCCATTGTCGCGACTTGTTCATCGTATCCCAAACTAGCTTCCACGAACCTTGACGAACGGCACAGTTCCCTGACCATTCCCAAAAGATCGAGTCATGGCCCGCTCGTGATCCACCCTGCAGGATTGGCAATAAACTGCGGCCTTCCAAAGCCAGAGTGGGTTTGCCATTGAATTCCTTCATCAGTTCAACACCAGCGACTTCCAAGCAAGTCGGCAGAACATCGATGATGTGTCCCATCTCACCTGTCATTTTTCCGGCGACTACTAGACCAGGCCATCGCACGATGAGCGGCGTGCTGATCCCTCCTTCGTTCGCCCAACTCTTGTAGTGGCGGAAGGGGGCGTTCTGTGCCCAACCCCATGCTGGTCCGACAGCCGTATAGGTTTCGACGAGTCCGGGCTTTTGCGAGTCATCGCGTCCCCCTGGTTCTTCGGAACAGCCACCGTTATCGGAAAGGAACATGACGATGGTGTTGTTGTCGATGTCCAATTCCTTTAACGTCGCAAACACTTTTCCTATGTTTTGATCCATTCGATCGACCATAGCAGCATAAGTCGCCATGCGCAGATCTTCCCAGTCTTGATTGGCGGTCGACCAATCGTAGGACTTGGCATCGGAGGGCGAAAGCTTCCACTTGGTATCGAGCAAGCCCATTTTGAGTTGACGTTCATGACGCTGGCGGCGCATTTCCTCCCATCCCATTTTGTAGCGGTTTCGATACTTAGCGATGTCTTCTGGAAACGCGTGAAGCGGATAGTGCGGTGAAGTAAAGGCAAGGTGGATAAAGAAGGGTTTCCCAGATGCATGAAATTGTTTAATCGAGTCGCAGGTGTGAGCTGCAAAAGCATCGGTGGTGTAAAAGTCTTTTTGGAACTCATGAATGAGTGTATCGTTCCGTCCGAAAACGCGGACCTTGCCTTTTTTGGCATCAGGATCGGGCCGCGCGGGATTAAAGAAGTTGCAACAACCGTCCATCAGTCCATAATATTCGTCGAAGCCCCGATCGAATGGACGTTGGGGCGAGGTAGAACCGAGATGCCACTTTCCGCTCAAGCCTGTTTTGTAATTGGCCGCACGCATCGCTTCGCCAATGGTTGGAATTTGGAGTGGAATCGCATTGCCATTGCCACGAGGGTACATGCCAGATAACAGCGACGCTCGTGTCGTTGTACACTTGGCATTGTTGTAAAACTGCGTAAATCGAAGTCCCTCGGCGGCCATCCGGTTTAGATTAGGTGTGTCAATTTCACCGCCATAGCAACCGATGTCAGAAAATCCCATGTCATCTGCCATGATTACTATAAT
>JAYTVL010000402.1:0-4479 GCA_043744075.1 Pirellula sp.
TCATCACGGCAATGGCAAGGTGGAGCCTTTGCTCGATCAACGAGCAAAGCTGCGAAGTGGTCGCGATCAATCGCGACTACAGACCTTGCTGCCGTGATAAAATCGGAAGAGACAGAGATGAGATGCTGTCGAGTAAGTGATCAGTCATCGACGAGCCACGCAAAACTTCCCTTTGATTTGCGCATTGGCCATCAATATGCGATGGATTTTGTCTGCGCCTACTCGCTTGTCGTACAAGAAAGACGAGAGGCATCGTTTTCATCACCCACGAGCAACATTGCGGAACGAGGGTGGGTCAATTCGGTCATTGGGAATGCCGCCAACCGCTTTCTTAATGACGGAATCGTCATAGCCAAAGCAGAATGAATCCTAAATGACGCTTTTTTCGAGACTATTTTGATGCCGTCGTTCATAACTTGGGCACACCCGATTGCTACCGAACCGACTGAGTTCTTTGGTTTCCTTGACAACCAGTGACTCTAGAAATGTTTTGTATTGCAAACAATCGATGCGGTTTTCCAACCTTTTTTGCATTGCGCTGCGCTGCGACCTTTGTCTGGGTACAATCCTGGCTGCTACCTCCAAAGAAAATGCATAGTAACTATTGAAGATCCAGCGGGGAGTACATTTGATGGACGAAATTCTGGTTTTTGGAGACGCTGCCGATCTAGTGATTCAGCATCTCGCCCCTTATCGGGAACTATCTAAGAACATCAGTGGAAACCCAGAACTTTATAAATCGGACCCGGACGAAGTATCCGCAGAAATGCGAGCTCTGGCCGTTACCTTTTCCCAGGTTCTAGCCTACGGTGACGAGGGGAGGCACAAAGTTACTGCTCCCGACAAATACGCAAACAAACTTGAACGAAACTTGTATTTGGCTCGAATAAATCGTGACATCCATGGTCTCGTGCTGGAAGATACGCCGCATTGGCTAATTATTGAAGGTCGAAGGCAAACGATTAAGATTGATCTTGGACACTTGAGCGGCATCACGGTTACGTATCCGTTGAATCCGATTGGCGAGTTCCTTTACCGAAGAAACGAGCTTGGCCCACACCGTTTTCTGGAATCGCATTTAGTCCATGAACAGTCATTTTCTCTCGCATCGGCTGTTTTTATTGGAGGTGCAATCGATCTCTACAGCGTTCAAAATACCTTATCGACGCCGAAACGTGATTTCGTTAAAGATCACGAACCAAAGCTGCTTGTGCATGCCATTGCAAGAAATACACTCAAATTTCTACCCAAAGTTCTTGGAGTTAAATCAGGATGCTTTGGACCCACTTTTAATGTAGATCCTGAGGGTCCGCTGCCAGTAGTTTTCACTTCGTTTTCAGGGAGGGGGACAGGAGAAGATCTTGCACGCTTAGTAGGATTCGTTCGAGAAAATCGAATTGAAGCAGAGCTAGGCGACCGCCGATATTATTTGGACCTTAATTCGTTGAACGAGGACAGCACGAAAGACGAGTTAAAGTGTAAGCTTTTTAAGGCTTGGTCTTGGTTTGAACGCACGTCAGCCCCAATCGATTCCAAGCCGCTTTGCGACGAGATTGACGCCGCAATCAAACTGAATCTAGGAGTTCGGGATGAGTGAATCCAAGTCAAAGAACAAAGAAGGTATATCTAGATCCATAGAGGCAGCACTTAAAGCGAGGAGTCCATTCCATTTTGAAGCAGACGGTCGATTTGACAGCGAAGATTCGCAGGTAAAGTTGGTGCTCGATCCGAAGAAACTGTTCGGTAACAAATCGGTCGTAAGTTTGTCATCAAATGATGACACATTTGACGTCAATGTACTTCTTCAGGTCCTGGCTCAAATGGTAAAACGAGAAGCGATTGTTAAAAAGGCTGGAGATTCATGCCTTTTATTTGAGATCTGCGGGGAATTCGACTGGAGGAAATCTATCGGCTTATTGAAGTCGGCGATTGAAAGATTTGTCGATGATCGCCAACCCGAGTCCGTAACGACTGCGTATTCCCCAAGCTTGTCCAAGCAAACTTTTGTGTCGGTTGACATCAATCTCATAAGCTGGCATGACGCCAAAGTGCAAAATACGGAAAGGAATCGTAAAAACGAGGGGAGTGCCAGCCTCACTCTCCCATCAATTGAAACGTATGGGCTTGAGTCGGTCTTGGGCCTTGAGGAGATCAAGTCTCAAGCTGTTGCAGCAGTTGCAGGTTCGGTCTCCGAGAGTCAAGTGGAGGCATTCTGTGAATTCATGGATGCCAGAAGTCGCTTTGATACTTTGCCGGTGTTACGGAATCATTTTCAGAGTTGGCTTGACTCACAGTTCGGTGCAACCTTTAGTTCCTTCCAGGAAATGAAGAGCTTTGTGCAAGTAGTAAATGGCATAGCCGAAGCGATTGGCTGCCAATTGACATGTCCTAAGTGCGGACAACGAGCAACACTGGTTGCACAAGAGCACCCATCGAGGAACCCGGGCGAAATCTCATTTTATCATCGAATTGATAATGAGACCAAGAGGCATTCAAAGAAAGAGACGGTTCCCCGAATTCCGGTTAATCCAGTTAACTTTCCGAAAATAAAGCAAACCACTTGACGTTAGGCCGTAAAGGCCTAAGATTATCTTGGTGGCAGGGTTTGTCACTGATTGGATCCGCAAATGCGTTTATTTTCAATCGATCCTGCCCCGGACTTCTCCTCATTAGGTCAGAACAATGAACCAACGATTTTTCCGTCAAATGTCGCCAGAAGACACATGTGCAGGCCTCATTGGTAGGTCGATCTTTATATCTCGTTTCGAGCTAGCAACTAGCGTTTTCGCTAGCCAACAATACCTGTTCATTTTTGTTCTCTCTTTTCTTGTTCCCCCTTTGGGTCTCGCTGAGGAGAGAGGCTTTAACCTCCAAACATGGCCCGCTACTACCGAATCGCTGGCGAAAGACATCGCTGATATCGCATCATATGGGGGAACTTTGGCTCGTTTTCAAGTACATTTGAATCGTAACCAGGATGTTAATTACTGGATTCCACTTATTCGCTCTGCGGAATCTGTTTGCTACATTAATAACATGGTGCTTGCGATTGATCTTCACGGCTGTAACTTCATCCCCGCAATCGATCCTCGCTCTTTCGAGACTTTCTGGTCCACAATTAGTTTTGAGTTCCGCAACAATCTTTGTCGGATCCGCTACGAATTAATCAATGAGCCAGTATTCGGTAACAACGAGGGCGCTTGGCGACGTGCTTTTGAGCGCGCTGCCTCAGCGATTGCCCGCAACGATAAGAACCCCGACCACAAGGTTGCTGTACCGACCGATTGCACGTTTGGATATGATTTCAGCGGTTGCGAAAAATGGAGTCCACTTGATTCTATTGCTGAAAATCGGCAATGGGTCGTATCACACTGCTACGTTTGGAACGCTAGGCAACACAATTCGAACGGGGTCTATCCTGACCGCAACGCCAACTCAAGAGCACTTCGCATTCAAATCCAAAGGATAAAGGATATTCAGAACCGACACCAACAAGTTCGTTGTTTTGTTAGTGAGATTGCCTTTCACCAAGAGTCGCCCAGTTCGAGTACGTTCATGACAGACGCTTTGGGTATTTGCAAGGAGTTAAACATTCACGCCTGCGTGCATTCCTTCAGGGAATCGGATTGGTGGAACTATGAGTCAGTTCGTAGTGACAATAACGGCCTCCTACAGTTACGCACTGGAATCCAACAGTGGTTAGGACCGCAGAGAGCACCGGTATTTAAGTGAGTGCTGGGTCGATTGTTGTCGTCGTGCTTGCACCTGCAAGATTCCTGAGAAATCCTCTAAGTGACAAAAGGTCCTTTGGCGTGCATCACCAAAAGAACCTTCATTAGGGCTAACAACTTGCGTTATTCCCGACTTCTACCAACCGCGACTCTTTCGAGCACAGCTAGTCGAACAAAACATTTCTCCAACGTAGTCGAAAGCTTCATCGTCAACAAAAAGCGGATAGCCACAAAAGCAGCAACTCCCCTCTTCCTGCCGATTCGCAATTCGATACTTCTCCGGAATTGGACCTGGGTCTACTCCGGTTATCGCTTGGATCCAGTCGCGAACTGCCAACGGATCCTTCAATCCTGACTCTCGGATCTGCCGAACACGTTTCATCGAAGTTCCCAGCCGAAAGGCCAGATGCTCGATCGTCATTTTATGCTTGCGCCTCAGCGACGTGACTTTCTTGCCGGTCAATGAGCTGGGAAGCTCAACGCCTGCTTGAGAATCAGTCGCATGCGTAAAGCCGCTCATGACTTCCACATACTCCTTCCAGTTATGGCGATGCTGCACAATGCAATCATCAATTAACTTCCGCCGATCTGCGGGAGTCATCGCTCGCAGTGTGCCAGCACCATTTCGCAGTTTCGCAACGACGTGTTGGACAACCGATTTTGCGTCGGAGCCAACGTGGCAGTCACGATTCACGATTTGTGAAACAATCGGATGGACTTGCAGAAGTCGCTGATAGTCTGGATTCTT
>JAYTVL010000403.1:0-16293 GCA_043744075.1 Pirellula sp.
AGGGTCTTACGTTTTGACGTCTTGGAAGACCGGCGTCTTCTGGCCGGAATCGAAGTTTTCGTATTCGATGATTTAGATGGATCTAGATCCTTTGACGCAGTTAAAGATAATTCGCTTTCGGATCGGGCCGTGTACGTTGATTTGAACAACGATGGGAAACTTGGTTCCTCCGAACCCTGGAGCGTTAGCGACAGCCAAGGCGTTGCAAGGTTCCCGAATTTAGAGCTTGGTGAATACAGCGTTCGATTGCTTGGCAATAACAAGTCAGTTGTACAGACCTTGCCGACTCTCCCTGCGGACCAGGGTACTTGGGTAGACGGGCTGAATGTAAAGAAGGTCTTGCGCGTTGAATCGAGCGGACTAGTTTGGGGCGTATCGGAAAACTCGCTGTCTCTATTGAACAACTCCACTGGCCAGAGGATCAAGTCGATCGATTTTGGTTCGGCCAGCATCATCGATACTGCCTTCCAGTCGACATCGAACGAAGGTGACGTTTCAGGATACGTCCTGTCAAGAAACGCAGACAATTCGCAAGTTCTTTGGAAAGTTTCCGCTGCAGGAAGTGGTACAAAACAGTCCATCGCAGTAGATGTATCGGACGCCAAGCAACTAGTAACGGTTGGAGACCGAGTCATTGTTTTAGCGGGTGGTAACCTTCAAGAAATCTCAATAGGTGCTAACCAACAGGTCAGTTTGAAAAAGATTGGTGTTGGAGAACTTCCGTCAAACGCGGTCGTTAAAGCCGCCGACTCAAACGGCTTCGCCGTTTTCGAAGATGGAGCGACTACGAATCGGCTTTCGTTGTATCAGCTTCGAGACGGAATTGGTCAACTAGTTGGGAAGCGCTCCTTTCCTTCCAAGGTGATTGCATGGGAAGTTTCGCGTGACGGCGGAAATATCGCCGTGGAAACTGCGGATGATTTTATGATTTTGAAGCCCGAGTCCGGCTTGCCAACCAAAGCAATTCTAATGGACGCTACGAGTCCGATTGCATTCGATCCGACAAGAAAACTTTTGATTACAGGAACTGCGTCCAACCCGTCGCGACTCTCAGGTTGGAATACTTTGGATTGGACTGCAAATCTTTCGGTTCTCGTTTCAAACGGACGACCCCTTGCTGGAGCGACTTCGTCTCTAAATTTAGATGCAACTGGGACGCGATTGGTCGGTACTCAAAATGGAGCCTTGTACCAACACAGTATTGCCGTTGCGGCTGGTGCATTAGTGCATGTAGTGAGCAATGGTTCGACACGTCTCCAGATTGGAGTAAAAAACATCGGCGTTAATCGCAAGCCCGATCTGAAAGCGTTCGATCCGATATACGTAGAGGAGGACGGGCAGCTCAGATTAGACCAAGCAACAATCCAATCCAATGCGTCGGATTTAGACGGCGATTCACTTGTCTATTTGATTCGAACCAACCCATCACATGGCTTAATAAACTTCAATCAGGATGCATCAGGAATCTACACTCCAGCAGCCAATGCGAACGGTCGAGATTTCGTGACAATTCAAGCATACGACGGGCTTGATTGGTCGCAGCCTCAGATACTGCCCATCGTCATCAATCCGGTCAATGACTCCCCTACCGGCATAGCCATTTCTGTCGATTCTGTTTCGGAAAATCCGGCCATTCAACAAGCGTTAGCGACTTTGCAAGCGTTGGACCCAGACGAGGATTCTGACTACGAGTATCGCGTAAACGATTTTCGGTTTAGCGTTGACGGAGGTGTTCTTCGACTTGTTCGCGGTTCCATCAATTATGAGCGAGAGCCACAGATTGTGTTAGCCGTAACGGCCATAGATCGTCTCAATCCGCAGGATTCGATTTCGCAAGCAATCACGGTTAGCGTCCGCGATGTTAATGAACCACCAACCGGGATTTCGACACCATTGAATCTCACCGCACCTGAGCTAACTGCGGGCGTGGTCTTAGGGAAGATCAGCGCAATCGATCCCGATTCAAATGATGTGTACTCTTGGTCGGTAAGCGACGATCGATTTGAAGTAGTCAATGGAACGCTTCAATTAGCGCTCGGTAGAACCCTCGACTTCGAAGCAGGTTCTTCTGTCGCTTTGATTCTGAAAGGACGAGATAATATTGGCCTTTTTGAGATTGAAAATACCTTAACCATCACGGTCACCGATCAAGACGATGAACCATCGCTCTTGCTTCTTACTGAATCCGCGACCATTCGAGAAAATCAAACAGGACAAAGGACTATTGGCAGTGTTTCGGTGCTCGACCCAGACGTCGGAGAAGTCTATACGTTTAGGGTAAGCGACAGCCGGTTCGAAGTAGTACGTGGTACTATCCAACTGAAATCTGGTGAGAGTGTAAGTTATGTTGAGCCCGGTTTTATCGACTTGACCGTTACGGCGACATCCCAACGATCTGGCACACAACTCAGTGGGAATCTGCGACTCAATATAGAAAAGGACATGACGCCCTACCACAATGATGAGGACCCCTACGACGTAGACGGCGATGGTTTTTTGACTCCGTTGGATCCTCTATTAATCATCAACTATATCAACAATAATGGTATTGGTCCGATCGAACAATCAGGTGAAGGTGAGGGAACCCTGCCAGATCTTGATGTAGATGGCGATGGTGAAGTAACGCCGATCGACATTCTGATTCTCATCAACAGGTTGAACCAACAGAACAGTGCCGAAGGGGAAGAAGAAGAACCACCGACAACGGACGTTGAGTCAGAATTCCCGGTACTGCTTGAAGCAGAGGGCGAAGGGGCGCCAATGTTTGAAGGTAAACCGATGGCATCTTCGGCTCTCCAGCCGAGTCAAATGACTACCGTTTCTCAGCCGCTGAATAGCCTTAACGACGTTTCGTTGGCCAGTTATCTATCGGATCTTTCTGAAGATCTTAGTTCACGAAAGCTGCGTCGAAAATAAAGGGACCACCCAGGTCCGGTTCCTAGCAATTCAGCTCTGTACTTGCGCTGACTAACAACCCTTGACGGCGCATTTGCTCCAAGATTTTATCTACGGTTCCAGCATAGACCGAAGCCATTTCAACTTTCTGTTCACCCTGAACATTCACTTTAAGTTTTCCTGAACTTACCAGGTCAGTAATGAATTCGCTCAATTGCTGCCTGTTGCGTGTCCCATCGAGAATCTGCATCACCAATCGAGTCATAGGATCGGGTGCGATCATCCCATGGAGCTGCGTTGTAACATTTCCGCCAGCTCTAGCCTGCAACCGACTCAATCCAGAGATTCGTGGCCGTTCCTCAACTGAGATCGTAAAACGATCCTTTGGAAACCTAAAGTCAATATCGCCTCGAACTATCAATTGCACTAAGTTCGAAGCACAAAACTTCGGAATCCGCACTTGATCTTGTTCGCCAACTACAAGCGTTTGAGATAAACGTTTTTCGACCTTGGCAGTAATCTCGGCCAAACTAAGAGAGGCTGGGAATGCGGCACTCATTTCGTACATCATGGCCTTCAGCGGTGCATTGGCCGTGCGAATTGTTCGACCGTTAGGGCATTTGAACGTTACTTCCACTGTCGGGGAAAGGTCCATCGTTCCATTAGATGGGTCAATCTGAAAGTTTCCAACAAAGCGGGTTTCTTCGAATCGCGATTCATCAAGATGACGGTTTAACACTTGCTGGGAGCGGCACAGCAATGATTGTCGAAACATTCGATTCGTAACGAAGTCCGTGTATTGACTGCGATGATGTACATCGTTTGTGAGCTTGGTCAATGCTTCCGCGGCCTTCGGCGGTAAATTGCTTGTAATCATTCCGGAAAGATTCGTCTCGCTCATGAATTGTAGACCATTCTCCTTTGCCATCTCCATGAATTGGTAAAAGAACATCGGATGATTGTTCTCCTCGAGGTGATCATGGAACAGATATGCGTCCGAGTGTTTTGATAACAGATCCAGCTCTTCCTTGAGACACTGGGCATAAGGATTCGTCTGTCCCTCGGTGCTGGCCACCAGAAACGCCAACAATGCCCGTGCTTGTGTGGTTTTTTGTTTCGAATCGGAAATATGTTTGATATGGTGCAGCATCATCTCGCGGATCATGCCACGCATAAACCAACCTGGATAAGCGTTGTAACTAATGTATGCGACACCATTTGGACTCAGACGATCCCGGCAGATCTCCAAGATCCTCTTCTGTGCGAGAGGCGGCACCCAAGAGAAAACACCGTGGCAGAGTATGTAGTCAAACTGGCCAAACGAATCGTTGATCGCATCAAAATTGATGTCAAGAAGTTGGATGTTCTTTAGACCAAGCGTTTGGATTGTGGCCCGCCCCTCTTCAATTTGTTTGGAGGAAAGATCCACTCCAATGAATTTGGCGGTCGGGATTTGTACCGCCATAGGTATCAAATTTCCGCCACTGGCGCAACCCAATTCCAAAACCGTCGATTCGTCTGGGTTCTTCGCATCCAGTTTGAAAACCCGAGCTAGCGAATAGATATGATCTGGATGTGTAGCCTGGTATGGATGACTTGGGTAGGGAACGTCGTCGTAGGAATAGGAAGTTTCGGGATTTGAGTTTGGGTTGGCTGCGGACATTGCATTTTTCGGATGAGGGCTGATTAATTGGGCTACCGACTATGGACTGAAAGAACTTTAACCTTCAACGTCGGCATTCGCTTCTCAGCGCTGTGAGCTAATAGTCAAATTTGAAGCCGCGAGCATCGCTTTAGAACGGTCATAGCGGTTTTGCTAGCGCTAGTGCCGAAAGCCGTAAGCGCCTTTCACTACTAGTTTGAAGTTTACTGAGCCTGAGGCGCTGGCCGATTTCCTGTGGCGTGGCTCGGCTAGTTTCTCAGGCTCATTCCGAAAAGATCAACGTCTTCACCGAAGAGTAAATCGAGACTCCCAATGTCAATGTCGGGGGTGGCCGCAGACTTCTTTGCGATTTCGTCAATGATCATTGCTAATTGCGTGCTTTCCGCTTGCTTTTCTTTCGCTACTACAGATTGGGCAGCACTCGATTGGACCGGCCCATAGACTTGATCCTCCTCCACCTCGATCAATCGAGAGCCTATCATCGGCATCGAATTGTTCGTCGGAATCGGCGACAAGACCATCATCGACGCTACCTCGCCCTCACCGCCAGATCCGCTGGCCGGTGCCGTAAAGAGCACCAGTGGATTGAAACCGGATGGATTCGAGTTCGCAATCAGAACGTCGGTCGAGTTCACGATCTTATCTCGGTTGAAGTCGTAGAGGTTCGTTACCGGTTGAAGCACAAAACCGCTCGGGCTTGAGTTGGCCAACAGTGCGTCTGTCGAATCGACTATCGCGAAGTTTCCAAGAATTGTTCCAGTCTCACCAATCGCGTTACCCCAATAATGAACATCGCGTGTTGCTAGCCCTGTGCTGGCGTTGGCTAGCACGATGACTTGCAACCATTGCTTCTGAATCGCATTGTCTGCCCACGTGACCAACACTCGCGTCGAGCCACTATTGCCAACACTTGGCAAGACCGTCACGCTCGATATACCAGGAGCTGGCGCCCAAGTGTTCGGCGCAGTATTGCCGTTCCCAACTCGGAACTGGAAGTAATTACCGACAGTTGCGAACGTTGGCGTCGATGCCAAGCCCGCTATATCGACTATGATCCCGTTGATACCTCTGCTGTAACTGGTGTAGTTGATAAAGGACGCTGTACCACCTGGCAATAATGCATTCTTGTCCACTGCAATCGCGTTAAAGTCATCGTAGGTTGGGCCGCTAGTGTCGATCGCTGCTCCGTTGCCATCGTAGCTCGAATTGTTGTAGAACAAACCGCGAGATACCACAAAACTGCTAACACTGCCGTCGTTGTCCAAAATATCCAAGCTGGCAAGGTTCGGATACAATGCATTGCCAATGTTTGGATATACTGGAACTCCAGTCGCGATGCTCACTAGCTCTGTAGCTGGACCTGGTCGGAGGATGAAGGTGGGTGACGTTCCCACAAGCCTAATCTTCACCGTCTCGGTCGGCTCAACAATCAAGTCATCTTGAACATCAATGGTGACGAACGCTGTTGACGAGCCCTCTGGGATCACCACGACAGTCGCGTTAATGTAGTCCGTTGGGGATACTGCCGTTCCACCGCTTCCTACTTCATTCAGTGCGAAGTCCACTTGCAGTCCGCCGGCGCCCCCCGTGCTTCCAATCGGAAGAACGACCGGTACGCCAAGCGCGCTGACTAATGTCACCTTAAATTGGCCATCTTGTGGACCGATTCCAGGTTCCGACCCATCTTTAACTTTTTCAATTTTGACGAAAAGACCGTCAACATCGTCCTGAATCTCGATCGTCGCAATGACCGGCGAACCGAAACCTATGTCCGCGTTGCCAATAATCGAATCCAGTTTGATCGAAACGTACTCCGTTCCTTCGCCTGCAACGAAGTCATTCAGAACATCCACTAGAATGACTGCTGAGAGCGAAAAAGCTGGAATCGTTACCGATCCGCTGAGTGCCACATAATCACTACCTGCCGTTGCCGCTGGACTCTTGAAGCCTGCTTCCAAAGATCCGAGCACGTGGTAACTAACCACCGTGTCGGTGTCGGACAAGGCAGTTAAGCTGACCGTGAAGGCCGCGTCGTCCGTGCCAGGTTCCGATCCAATTGGATCGCTCGCACTCACGCTCAACTGAGCATTATCGTTATCATTGATCTGAATTTTTCCGTTTGTATTCACACCAAAACCGACGTTTGGATCACGGCTAACGAACGACGACAAAGTGATGTCGACGAACTCGTCGTCTTCCAATATCGGATCGTTGAGCACATCGACTGTCAAAATAATCTCGGTCGAGCCAGCTGGGATCGTAACCGTATCGGTTACCACGCTTGAACCCACCCTGAGCAAGTAGTCGCTACCTTGAGTCGCGTTGAGATCGCCGCCAGCGGCGATATTGAGCTTGATAATCGTATCGACGGTGCTCGGGTTTGACTGCAAAATCTTATAAACAGCTTGGTTCAACCCCGCTGGATTGGTTTCCGCTCCCAAACCATCGATCACACTGATCGTAACACTAGCCGTATCGGCGTTCGTCCCAACGGCATCTCGAATGGAGCCGATACCCGTAATCTTGTTGTTGAACAACCGACCGCCAGGTGGAATCACAGCGAACGAGTTCGGATGGATGGCGGTTCCAGCGGTAAACGTCTCGCTACCTGGATTGTTAACGGTTCCCCCCTCGACGATCAAATCTGAATTCACCTGAACCGAGACCGTTTGAGACCCGACCTGTGCTCCCGAATTGAAAGAGGGAAACGTTGCAGAACCATTAGCCGAGTTGTAGTCTGTTCCAGCTGGTATCGGCAACGAAATCAAATAATTGGCACCAACCGCACCTAGTACTCCCGATGTATCGGTGTAGCTCACCAAAAGATTGATCGCAATATCAACAGGGTTATTCGCTGAGATTGTAAAAACCAAAGAAGCCTGCGGGAATGTCGTAATCGTCCCAACGGCAGCCGCAATCAGTACGTCACCATTCGTTTTCACATAAGTAAACTGATTGGGATTCAGAACGGTCACGGCAAATCGTCCGTCAAAGACTGGATCGCCCAGTTTGACTTCAATAGTCTGATTGGAGACCAGGCCATGTCCGAATGGCATTGTGAATGTAACGAGATTGCTGTTCAGTTCCCGCGTGGTGCCTAAAGTAAATGCAGCGACAATTGGATTGGGCTCGTCAACTTGAGCGTCATTGATGGTGTACGTTACCGTGTCATCGTTAAGGATTCGCACTATTCCCGCGCCAGTATTTGTTATTGTGTAACCCGATGGCAATCCACCCGAAACACTGATCAAGAAGAACTCATCGTCTTCGACCAAATTTATTTGAGGCGAATTCGGAAGGCCTTCTTCATTGACTTCGAACTTGACCGAACCGGATAGCGCTCCAGCCGGAATGGTAACCGAGTGCACTTTGCCATCAAAGTCGGTGCCCAAGATGTTGTCGCCAAACGATGGGAAGGTACTAGGAGTAGCCGCGCCGGAAACAGTCGCTATTCCCGTCAAACCTATCGACGCAACGTTGGCGTTTGATCTAGCGTAAGAAATCGAAACACCCGGATTGACCGCTGAAATCAAATACTGGCCAGCAAATACTGGATCTGGAACCGTCATCGCTACGGTGATCTTTTGACCAACGAGGAATGGTCCAGGTGCGTTCGTAAAAATGGTCGCCACGTCGTTTGTTAACTCTCGACTCGTAATGGCCACCGCCGCGTTTGTTCCAGCCGCGTAATTCACTGTCCAAGTCGTTGGGATGTCATAAGCCTTGCTCAACGATAATATCACGTTCGGTCCCGATTGTTCGAAGATTTGGTTTCCTTCCGCAATCGAAGCTGAGTTAAACGTCAACGTCGAGGAATCGTTGTCGCTGATGAGCATGTTCGCATTCGATCGATTGAACACCGTTCCGGTAAAAGTTGATCCCGGTTGGTCTGCCAGGCTACGGCTGTAAAACAAAGTTGTTCCAGCGGTGCCCGGCAGGAGGACAAAAGTTCCGTCGTAGGTCGTGCTTGCTTGCGCTAAAGCAATCGTGACGATTTGGCCAGGAAGCAAACCATGCGCGCCAGACGTGAATATTGTCGCCACGTTTCCGGTCAACGATTGGCCCAAAATTTGGCTGGAGACAGGAGTCGAAATCCCCACTGGAGTTGTGATCGCTGCCACCCCGGATGCAGGTGTCGCGTTAGGTACTGCGGTCGAATTACCCTTGAAATAGCTAAAGTTCGATGAAGTTGCCGAGATGATTTGGAATGTCCCATCGAATGCCGGGTCTCCGATTGCAATCACAACCTGCTGGCCCGCAATGAAATTGTTGTTTGCTGTCAACGTTGCGAACGCGCCAGAAAAATCGGACTTGGCCGTCACCACCGCCGATTGCGTGTTGAGCGATATGGCTCGCGGCGAAGCAGTGGTCACCGACAGTTGCCGAATGGTAACGTTTTCGAGACTCTCCACGAAATCATCGTCAAACACAGTAACGCCGATCGAAGCCGATGTTTGCAAAGCTGGAATCGTTAATGTGCCGATCCTGCTGACGGAAAATTGTTGATAGTCCGGACCATTGACCAAATTTGTATTCGATGCCCCACCTTTGGACGTGCCACTGATCTCGTAAGTTACGATAACGTTCAAGTCGCTTCGTAAGGGTGACAGGCTAGTCGCGTGGACCAAGCCCACGTTGAAGATGCCATTGCTGACTCCTTCGGCACCATCCTGGACCTTGGTAAAGAGTACCTTGGCTATGTCAGCGTCAATGACATCGATCGTCGCGACCCGATTGGCTCCATCCACCGTGATTTGAGGATCGCCCAATTTGGTCGAACTGGCCAAAGTCAATTGCACGGTCTCAACGCCTACCTCTACCATAGCGTCGTCTAATGCCTGGACGGGAATAAAAGCTCGGGTCTGACCAGCTGCAATCGTTACTGACAAGGGCGCCGGGATGGTAAAGTCCACTTGGGGAGTTGCGGTTCCGCCCGTGATGCTAAACTCGATGACGGTGTTGGTCGACGATTTGGCACTTTGTTCGATTGAAAAGAAGCCCAGACCACTCGGTTCACTCGCGTTCGCCGAACCGGCAAACTTTAACTTGGCGAAGTCTTCATCGATAATCGTTGCCGTGCCTACATTGCCAGCACCACTTAACGGATTGGGACCCGCAGATGTAACTGTAAGTACCTCAAGCTGAACCGTTTCGTCCCCCTCCACTTCGGTATCTTCCAAGACTTGCAGCAGAATCGCAGCAGTGGTCTGACCAGGGGTTAAGAGGAAACTACCTGCTGGAATAGCTGTGTAGTCCGATCCCGACGTAGCTGTCGATCCAGCCGTTCGGACCGAATACGTAAAAAAAGTATCGTATAAACTGGTTACGCCACCCGTGTTGAAGAGGAATTGACCATTATCGGAACCAACTATTTTGTCTCGTCCATTGGTCGTCGAAATCATGACGTTTATTACATCGTTGTCGACGATCGTGGCTTGAACACTATCGGGAATGACAAGAATGGATATTCCAGGGTCCGGTGCATAAATGAATCGATCAATTCTCACGTCAATGGACTCGTCCCCTTCAGAGACTAAGTCATCAAGGACGGTTATGGTCATCGTTGCCTGGGTCTGCCCGGGCTGAATCGTTACCGTTTGAAACTTGTTGATCGATCCACTGTAGTTATAGTCCGCGCCGGCACCGGTTCCAAGTTTGGCCTTCCCGAGGCCGATCGTTGTGACGTCTTCAATGACAACTATCAAAGGCGATGGCAGGGTCTTGGTTAACGTTACTGTAAACTGACCATCAGAGCCACCAGCTCCAATCGATCCAGGCTCGGTTGGCGGGCTGCCGGTGCGGGCTATCGACAAAACATAAGAATCGTCATCCAGGATATTCACCGTCGCAATCTTGAGGGCGGGAGAAATAATCGAAGAAGCGTCCCCAGATAGCTTTCCCTGTAGCGTTATAATTACGGTCTCTGTTGGCTCAAGCTGCAAATCATCAAACACGTTCACACTAATGAACGCCGAGGATTGGCCAGCCGTGATCGTTACCGTACCCGTGCCTAAAACCGTTAATTGCGCGTAGTCATTGCCATTACCGGCCGACACACCTGGCTGTGCCGTCCCGCTAACGGTATAAGTTACGACCGTGTTGACTTTGCTAATCACTTGCTGAACGGGCTGCAGAACGTTTACTTGATCGACAGTTCGAACCAAGTCTACCACGAAGGTACCGTTGGTACTTGGTTCCATGCCTGCGGCTACCGAACTGATTCGAATCAAGGCCACTTTGTCGTCTAGAATACCAACGCTCGCTGTTGCCAGAGAAGCAAGAATCTGTGGATCGCCTATGATCGGAAATGCCGGAGCATTCACCAGCTTGATCGAAATCCACTCGTCATTTTCGACCTCCGTGTCCTGGATGACGTTGACGGTAATGGTCGATTGAGTTTCACCCGCCAGAATCTTGATCGTGCCTCTGCTAGTCAATTGGTCGAACGTAACGTTGTTACCCGACAAAGTGTAATCAACACCGTACGTAGCCGCAGGCGGCATGAAGCTAGGGTCGAGCTCAAAAGTGATCGTTGTGTCGGAGTCCGATCGCATTGGAAATGAATGGGATCCATTGGTCAGCCGCACTCGAAACAAACCGTTCGCTGGAAGTTGCTCGCTAGCGTAGGCAGCGGCTTCAATGACCGCAACCGCAGAATCTGAATCGGTGATCGATGCGACCCGAGTCAAATTCACTGAGATCGGATCAAGGCTCACGTTGGGAATGGGCGACGACAATGAGGTCAGGGTAACCGAAACGTTCTCGGTTCCCTCAACAACCAAGTCATTCAAGACCGAAATGTTGATCGCGGCAGTCACATTGCCGGCGGGAACCGTCACCGTCCCAGACAGGGCCGCGTAGTCGCCTGATACCACCCGAATGTTGTCAAACCTTCGACCGGTATCCGTGAGGTTGTTAGCCACTCCCGCATCAAACTGCAAAAAACGAATTCGAACTGCGCTACTTGGAATTAATCCTCGGTCGTAAAGTGCACGCTCCAAATTGATTGCGATGCCGTTGGCTGTACTTGTCAGATTCAGCAATGGATAATAAGTAATTCCGTCCGTGCTAATCGCAATCCCGTCAACGTTCGGATTCGAAACAAAAGCATCGGCAGTACCCAGGCCCGCAAACGAGTTGTCAACAAGCTCGTTGCCAAGCCTAACGTGATCCAATGTTAGTACGGCACCACCAGTTGTTTTGAAAGCCTCTAGGTTTACCGTCAACGTAGCCGAGTTTGCACTTGTCATTGCGCTAGCGCTGGTGACGCGTCGCATTTCCAGCATGTTTCCATTCGCACCACCAGCATTGACAACGCTTACGATACCGTTGCCGCCATTTACGGTTGAAATCGCACCGGGGACGCCTAACGCAAAGTCCGTCGAAAAATCTTGAACTCCATGTGCTGGCGGAGTTGTAAGGCTATAGGTCAAAACTGTGTTCTGACTGCTTGGATTGCTCAGTTGCACTACAAACTGACCATCATTTCCCGAGTTTGGGAAACTCGCACTTGGCAAGCTGTCCGGATCATTACCCGACAAGTCACTTATCGGATTCGGCGCAAGCGTTACTACGGATACATCGTCATTAATTATCGTCACTGTTGCTGCATTCGGCACACCGACGATGTGCAAGCTTGGCGGCACTAGACCACCTGGTCCCTTGATCGTCGCAAGCTTGAAATCGATCGCCTCATCAAGTTCAACTGTCGAATCACCAATCGCCGAAAGGGTCATTAGTACTTCAGTGACACCGGCTGGAAAACTTAGCAAAGCGTTGGACGAAGTCGAAACCGTACCTAAAAGTCCAGCCGAGACCTGGTCAGCAAAGCCAGTTCTTGCGTAAGTAAAAGTCGTGCTAGTAGGAACAGTCGCGATCGTATAGATTCCATCAAAGGCAGAACCGATGCCCGAAACTACGATCGACTGCCCAACAACGTAATTGTGATCCGTAGTTGTCGTCAAAGTAACGATGTCGGAAAGAAGCGAACGATTTATTACGCTCCGCGACTCTGAGCCAATCGTCAATGAAGCACCGTTGTTCAGCGAGGCAGTCCAATCCGAAAACAATGCGTTGGTTGGTGTGTTTTGAGGGATGTCCAACCAAACAAAGGTTGGAGTAGCACTCGCTTTCGAAACAAAGAAACGGATCGTGCCCGTATCTGTGGAATTCTCAGGGGCGATGGCTCCGTCCGTCGCGGTAATCGAAATGGCGAACTCGCCGTTGTCTATCGTTGAAACTCGGAATACATCGGACCCGGTATTCGAATCATTTGGGTGCAGGTTATTTGCGAGGCTATTGAAGGCTACGAATGCACCACTGCCACTGATGCTCGGGTCCAATGAACTTCCGTTCCCCTGGACGCTTAACGAATTTGGACTCACTCGGATCAACGTGCCTGTAGACAAATTCTTGACAAAGATGTCGTCGACACCATTGGTGTCACCTGCGACCAAGTTCGAAGCAGAACTCCGAAAAGCCAAAAATTTTCCGTCTGCGTTAATGCTCGGCTGGTTCGAATCGTTGTTGGCTTGAACAGAAAGCGAATCGGTGCTGACTCGTGTGGTGTTGCCGGTGGACAAATCCTTGATAAAAATATCGTCTCTGCCATTCGAATCACCCGCGACTAAATCGCTTGATGCACTACGAAAAGCAACCAGCTTTCCATTCGCGCTGATGCTCGGCTCTACAGACATCTGGTTGCCGGGTATGAATGATGAGTCGGAACTGACCAGCAGCGTTGTGCCCGACAAAGTGTCCTTGATGAAAACGTCAGAATTGTTGTTCGAGTCACCACCCGCCAGGTTGTTCGCAAAACTTGAGAACGCCACGTATCGACCATCTTCGCTGATACTGGGTTGTTGCGACTCGAAATTCGCTTGTTGGCCGCCGGAATCGGTACTCACTAATGAAATAGCACCCGTGACGAGGTTCTTCACGAAAATGTCGTCAACTCCATTTCCATCTCCGACTAAGTTGCTCGCGGAGCTGCGAAATGCCACAAACTTTCCATTCGCGCTGATGCTCGGTTGGAACGAATCGCCATCCGATTGAGAACCAAACGTGTCTGTACTCACACGCTCTATCGAACCTGTCACCAGATTCTTGACGAAGATGTCGTAACTGCCGTTGTTGTCATTGGCCACCAAGTTGTTTGCGTTGCTCGAGAAAGCTACCAGCTTTCCGTCGGCTGAGATACTTGGTTGTATCGAATCACCCGTCGACTGCTGCAAAGTGGAACTGGTGCTCGCCGTGACCGTCGTACCAGTACCAAGATTGCGGACAAACACGTCGTTCATGCCGTTCGTATCACTGGCGACTAAGTTGCTTGCGAGGCTCGTGAACGCGACGAAGTTGCCATCTGCACTGATGCTTGAATCCGATGAAACATCATTGCCACCCAACTGCACAGCAAGCGAGAAATCTCGCAGCGACGGAGAAGTCGCGACTCCGGAATTCAAATCCTTGACGAAGACATCCGACGAATTGTTGCTGTCTCCGGCTACCAGATTGCTTGCCAGGGATTCAAAAGCCACCACCTTCCCGTCCGAGCTGATACTCGGCTGCTGAGACTCCAAGTTCGATTGTGCGGATGCCGAGTTGGTGCTGACGCGTGTTGTCGTACCGTTGACAAGATCCTTTACGAAGATGTCATAGGTGCTGTTGGAATCGCCCGCAACAAGATTGTTAGCACGGCTCGAAAACGTTATGAACTTTCCATCTTGACTCAAGCTCGGATCAAGGGAATGACCATTCCCTTGAACCGATGCCGAACTCGTACTTACTAACGTCGTGAGTCCGGTCGCAAGGTCCTTGACGAAAACGTCCGCCGAACCATTATTGTCGGAGGCGACCAAGTTACTTGCATAGCTGTGATACGCAACCATCTTGCCGTCTGCGCTGATATTCGCGTGAAATGAGAAGTTGTTTCCTTGAACGCTGGCAGAGCTAGTACTAACTCGCGTCACTGCTCCCGTCGTGCGGTTCTTAACAAACACATCTGTTGTGAAATTGGTGTCTCCCGTAACCAAGTCGCCTGCATTGCTATGAAAAGCAACGAGTTTCCCGTCCGCGCTAATGCTCGGTGCAAACGAGCTACCGCTCCCCTGAGCGGACGACGCATTGGTACTGACACGAGTCATAACACCAGTCGTCAAATCCTTTACGAAAATGTCGTTCGTGTTGTTCGTATCACTTGCGACCAAATTGCTTGCCAGGCTACTGAATGCAACAAACTTTCCATCGGCACTAATGGTGGGATCCGCTGAATCGTTGTTGCTCTGCACCGAAGCTGAGTTGGTGCTCACACGCGAGATTGCGCCCGTCGTTAGGTCCTTGACGAAAATATCGATCCAATTATTAGTATCACCCGGTACTAAATTGCTTGCGTCGCTCCGAAAGACCACCCATTTTCCGTCAGCGCTTATTTGCGGTTGAGTCGAAGTGCCGTTGCTTTGGACTGAGGCAGCATCCGTGCTCACGCGGGTCACGGCACCCGAACTCAAATCCCTTACAAAAATGTCTTGCGTTCCATTCGTATCTCCATTGATCAAATTGCTCGCCGCACTGCTAAACGCAACCAGCTTTCCATCGGCACTGATACTCGCACCGTTTGAATTGTTGTTGCCAGTCGAAGATACAAGACTAGGCAAGATTGTTGACACGAGATCTGTTGCCATCATCGTGCGCAACTCGAGTCCCTCGTAGATCAATTGGCGAACAGCAGTTCGTCTAGTAGGTCCAGCCTGCCGGGCTGGACTCTTGTTAGCAGTTCCTGCCTGCCGGGCTGGACTCCTTCCGATCATGCTCAAGAACGCCAACCAAAACGATTGCGACCTGCAGAACAATGAGTATGAATTCCATAAAGGAGTTCGAAACGTTCGTTGCCACCAAGCAAGTCTTCGCTGTCGTTTTTCCAAAAAAGCGGCACTGATCGTCTTCGCCTTTTCGCTAAGACGCAATTTTTGTCGCACACGTTCAATGCGAGATTGGTTCTTGGACGTATCTTGATGGCGATCTGTAGACATGGGCGAACTCCGATACAACAACAGAGACACGGGGAAGGTTCGAACATCGACGCTTCACTCAATACTTTAGGCATGATGATGGCAGGTCCAATAGTATATCAAAATTCCTCTGAATGCACACAATTTCAAGTCATATTTTTTGCCATTATCGGACAAATTGTTTTAACAACTAGTTGCACTTGGAGTTCGATCGTTCCGGTTTTCTGGCTAGACGCGGAGCCCGCATGCCTGTAGCCATAAAGCATAACAATCCACAGGACAAGTTGGCTATAGTTCATGAAGTTGGGGTCGTAAAAAAAGGGGATGCCTCGAAACTGGTGTTTTTCCCGAAGGCACCAGGAAATGGAAGGTCATCCCCATGGTAGGTAGAAGAGCATATAGGCGAATTGGCGTCAACGATATTGATCGAAATCAGCTTGTTGAGGCCGCGATTGCAAATGGAAAGGCAGGTACCGCTTTGGGACTTGATATTGCCAAGAATGAGATTGTAGGTTGCGTGCGTTGGAGCGACGACAGCTTTGAGCGTCCGTGGAAGTTCGTCAATCCAGCTCAGATTCATTTACTCGTCGAGCTTTGTCATTTGCTTAAGTCGAAATGTGATGGTTTCACGGTCGGCTTGGAGTCGACCGGAACGTATGGTGACGCAGCCCGGTTCGCCCTGACTAAAGCATCAATCAGCGTCCAGCGCGTCAGCGGCAAAGCTGTATC
>JAYTVL010000404.1:0-4474 GCA_043744075.1 Pirellula sp.
TGGCTTCCGTGCTTGCGGGTAAGGTGTTGTAAACTAACAACTTATACGCAGCCGGGGCCACTTTAGTTTGCATTTGCATGAATAATCCGCGCTAGCGCGTAGCGGCTCAAAGTGAATGCCATTGGGAGCTGGGGGAGGTCGGAGAGAGCGATGAGAGGACGCCTCCCATTCAACGCCAATTTTGGATACATTGGAATGTAGTGGTCGGCTATTGGTCGTCCAGGAGTCTCAGTAAATTGCCCCAGGAGGTGGAGTCTATGTCAATTCGTTATTGTCGTTTCGGTTCAACTGTTGTTTTTGCCATCATGCTAGCAACGTTGACCATATCAAACCTATGGTCGCAAACGCCTGCGACTCAAGCTAGCAAAACCAAGTCTGTACCAAATGGGACGTCCGTTGCACCGCAACCTAGCCAACCGACGTTTACACAACACGATATTGAACATGCTGCCTTGATGCATTTAATCGAATCGATTGAACCGTATCATATGGAAAAAGATATCAAGGGTTCAGCAGTTCTATCTGGCTCGACAACCATGTTGGCCATTGGGAAGTCTTGGGCGGACCGTTTCAGAAACTTCCATCCTGGCGTCATATTTACTCGTGGAACGGACGGAACGGATGCGGGGATCAAGTCCTTGGCAGAGGACCCTACGGTTATCGCAGGTGCAAGCCGGCCACTTACGGAAGCTGATTTGGCATTCTTGAAAAAAGGAAAATGCAAGAACCCACTCAGTATAATCGTAGCCCTCGATCCACTTGCCCTTTACGTGCACAAAGATAATCCTATCGACGGCGTCACTCCAGAACAGTTGGAATCGATTTTTCGTGCGGCTGGTGGATCGGGAAAACATGCGGCAACTTGGGGCGATATAGGAGTCGCCGGGAACATGGCGTCCAAGCCGATTCGAATCCACTCTCGAAGCGAAATAAGCGGAACAACTTCTTTTATCAAGCAACTTGTGCTTCGCGGTGGTGAGATGGCCAAAGAGGCGCAATCGCACAAAAGTAGCGAAGAAGTATGTACGGCAATCGGCGGTGACTTGGCCGGAGTTGGAATATGCGGCTTCGGTGAAGCCAATGCGCAAGTTCGACCAGTCGCTTTGATTCTCAATGCGGTTCGTGTACCCGCGACCGAGCAGAGTTTCCTCACTGGACAGTACCCTTTTGTGCGACCCTTGGTGCTGGTCGTAGACAAGGCACAAATGGCAACTGACGGTGGGTTAAGAGAGGCGATGCTTCGGTATGTTCTGAGTCGGGATGGCCAGTTAGAAGCGGTTCGCGCTGGTTTCTTTCCAATCGATCCGGCATTTATACGAAAGCAACTCGACCTTATTAGCGGTCCACAAATGCGTTAGCACTTTCCTGCATTGAAATGAATCCACTTCTTGAAACAAAAACAAAAACATGAAACATTTAAAAATACTCTTTTTTGCCATCGCAACTTACTCCCTTTCAATTCCTTGTTTTGGGCAATCCAGTTGGCTTGATTTTTCAAGCGCTATTCCAAAAGTGTTGAATCCTGGGGGAACCTCCAATTTCAACACATCGATGCAGGGCTTTCCCTCGACAACAGGATTTGCAAACGGCCAGTACTCACCGCCGCCATACAATCAAAGCAACCCCGCTGGCTATGGTGTAGGCGGGTACAGTGGTTATGGCGGCGCCAGTCCGACATTGGCACCGGCGCGAAAAGACTGGAAGTTGGGCGTCTTGATTCAGAACACGGATGCTGGAGCGGTCATTACCCAAGTCGCCCCTGGAAGTGCTGGCCAACAGGCTGGGTTACAACCAAATGACATTATCATTGCGGTCGGAGGAGCTCGCATTGGTACGTTCGACAATCGAATTATCGAGCTGGCCGACGAAATCCGCAGAAATGCGGATGCAATGGGGCGTGTTTCGCTGCTGGTGTTTAACTCTCGCCAACGAATGATCAATCCGCTTTCCGTTTCCATGAATACGACTTCGAGCACTTTGACTGGCACGGTCGCAACTAGAGACCGATCACAGTTACCCTATGGGGCTGCGCTCACGGTTCAATTGCAATACGTATCAAAGCCGTTCTACGAAATCGCAGGCGGAAAATCCACGACGAGAGCAGACGGCGTCGGACCTTATGGCTTTGAGCTCTATTTCGATCCCCGTTATATCGATCCAAGAGAACAATACCAGCTGGCAGCATCGATTTCGGTTGGCAATCAGCTGATGTACGGACTTGCTCAGCCAATTCTCGTGGATATTAACAACCTTGGTCAGCCCATGAATTTCATTTTGGAGAATGCCACGGGCGGACAAGCATTCGGCAATCCAGGTCAGTCACCTTTTTCACCTGGTTCATTGGGAAATGTAAGCGCTGGTTACCCAGGAACGTACACTCCCGACATGTTAAACAATTTGTTTTTTCAATTGCTTGGAAGAGCCCCAAGTGCGCGTGAGGTAGTCGCATGGGGCGCATATATACAGCAAGGAAAATCAATCAATGATCTCAAAGTCAAATTGCTGTCCAGCTCTCAGTTTCGCGATAGGTTTCCGAACGAAGCTGCTTATGTCCAACAACTGATTACTTCGTTAACGAATCGTGTGCCCGATCAACAAGAATTGGCATTTTGGATGACCCGATTGCAGTCCACGATGCAGGCAACGGGGGCACCCGAATTGGTCATCAGCGAGATTCTCGCGAAAAATCGATAAAAACCGCATGATCGAAAGAATTCATGCGGAATGGGCAATCGGTAGCGACTAGGAAGCTATTTCACATTGCGTTAAATTGTCTGCTAATGAATCGAGTCATCGGATTCGATAACTCATATATCATTAGTCGAGCTCAACGCAACTTAGGATATGGTGCGTTCGGTTTTCGGCGCACCCAAATCCCAATTATACTTCCAAACAGTTGTTTGGTTCGCCGATGGCCACGGAAGGCTGATTCAGCCACGGCGCTGGGTCAGTCTTTTTTGCATTGGTAACCAGCCGACGAAATCATAAGGTTTCTCTCGATGCGATGCCAGTCAATACGTTCCGTTTTTCGCGCTGCCCTCGTGGCCGGACTCTTTGCATCATTCCAAGGCCCCACGCTTTCTGCGTCGTGGAAGAATAGTCTGAACCCGTTGACGAGCACATGTTATATTCATGATCTTCAATGGGAACAATTCAATTCTATTCGCGGAGAATACCGTACCGCATCTATCGTAACGTCAGATTTGGATATTGAGATTTCGGTTGACCGCGAAACCGAACTTTGTGTCGCGGCAGCCCATCAATATGAATTTCAAATGCAAGTGGATGTAGCCTTGAACGCATTGCGATCGAAGTCCATGCAGTTCGCTCAGGCTGGGACCAAGTTGTTCCAGAGTTATTCTCCATCCTCAACACAGCTAATATCATCCATCGCATGCCAGAGTCTAAAACTTATTGAAGGGCGCAAGATTCCAGTTTCGCTCCCATTGACGGTTGTAGCTTCGGATGTGAGTCAAGATTTTGACTGCGATTGGAACTGCGGAGACTGGTGCAACGATGCTCATTATTCCTCGTCGATCTCTTTGCCAAAACGAAGCACAGCGAATATCTTCGTTTATTCGATAAATCCTTCTACTGAGCTGAATGACTCCGATAGCAATTCGGACGAAACAGACCTGACTTCCGAAACTTCGATTGGATCAAACCAATTCAGTTCAGTGCAAGGTCCGGTTGCGGATTCTGATCAAGCCGAGTTTACCGCTGACATCGTCGCCGCAGAAATTGAGTCTGTTCCAGTGGCTTCCAGTCAAGTCGGTTTGGACAAGCAGATAAATCAAGTTGGGATTGATCCAGTTTGTCCGAAACAATGGAGCAATCATGAAATAACTTGGAACGACTGTTTCGTACAACGCTCGGTTTGCTGCCCACTCGATACAGATGTTGAAGCCATCGGTGTTGAGCCAAAGACATTGCAAGCGACGACCGCAGTTCGGCCGCCTACACTAGAAGCTGAGATCGAAATCCAGGAAGCTGAGCTCGCTATCCAGGGTTCATCACACATTTCTAAAGTTGATGCTCAAGGCATTGGGCACTGCGCCCCTTCGCTTGAAAACCGTTGCCAAGCGGAAGTATCTCATTCCGCAACAGCTGAACTAAGCGGAGTGAATTACTGCTCACAGGATTTTTTGACAACTCTCCATACTTCAAACTACGGTTCCATCATCCTGCCAGTTTTGGACACGCATCGCTTGGCTGTTGACTACGCACTTACGGGGGAATCAGCTCACGCAACTGAATCAGGAAACCAAATGACCAAGGGAATTACAAGCCAAATCCGAACAGTGGGTCAATTTTTAGTTGATTTTGCGAATCAGATTGAGAGTCAACTGGAGCAAGTCGAGGTCGCGCGAAGGGATAGCATTAGTCGTTAGGCATCGTCCGGAAAATAACTGTCGGATCTTGTAGTGGATCTTGTTAAAGATCCTCGAGTTGCAGGATCTTTAACAAGATCCAC
>JAYTVL010000405.1:0-16222 GCA_043744075.1 Pirellula sp.
GTCCTGCCTGCCGGGCAGGACAAGTGCTTTCAAGTAGTAGATCCTGCCCGGCAGGCAGGACCTACTAGTCCAAATAAAGGAATTCGGGTGAATTGAGCATGGACCACATGATGTCTTCGACCAGCCGTCGTCGATCAACATTAGGTTTAGCAAACTCAAACGTAAGCGAGCTAATTTCTGTTTCATCGGGCCTTCGATTGAAAATCGTCAAATAAAGTTCGGAAACGAGGGCTGTGGCGTCTTTGTCGGATTTTGCAAGCAGATCACATCGCCCGCCGTCGGCAGCGATTCGCTTTTGAATATGCGAGGCATTCATGAGATGAAGCGTTTGGGTCATGGATGTGCCAATGACACGCTCACAAGGTGGGTCTTGATTGGGGTCGGGGCGAGCAAACGCATCCAGTAGTTCTGAATTCGTTCGATGTGTCCAAAGTTGAGTTGCGCGAGTTTCTCTAGGCATCCCATCAAAATCTTCATTTTGAAGCGTAATATCTGAGATCGCGTCCGATAGTACTTCGGCTTTCAATCGCCTACGATAGTGTCTAGAGAAGTTCCGAGAATCCGAGGCGTTTGTGTCGTTGGGTTGCGATGAGAACGCATACACTTGGCTGGTGAAAATTGTGTGTAGGAGTTCTTTTGGATCGAATCCCACCTCGCGAAAATGAAGTGCAAGGGCTGATAGCAATGCATCGTTGCTGGGTGGATTGGTTGCTCGCAAGTCGTCTACAGGATCGACGATTCCAACGCCGAACACTTCCGCCCAAATGCGGTTAGCGGCAACTTTTGCAAAGGTAGGGTTATCCGGTGAAAGCATCCAATCGGCCAAACTGACTCGAGGATCTTGGCCAGGCGATGTTTCCGGTGCAGTGCCGGTGAGTGCCTTGGGTGGCAAGACTTGACTAGTTAAAGGGTGTTTTACTTCGCCTTTGGCTTTTGCGAATACGATCTCTTCACCTCCGGAAATGGGAGGAGAAAGTCCCGTTCCCTTATAACCTACTCGTGCAAAGTACGCGGCCATACCATAGAAGTCTGCTTGGCTATAGACTTCGAACGGATGCTGATGGCATTTAGCGCACTCCAGTCGCACGCCGAGGAAAAGTTGGCTGACCATGGTTGTGATTTCTTCTGGTTCGCGGCGGTCACGAAAGATGGTGACCGCACCGTTTCGCCAAGTGCTTCCTTGGGCCGTAACCAGTTGGTGTACAAACTGGTCATAAGGCAGATTCTTTCGAAACGCGTCTCGCAACCACGCATCGAGGCTGTAGGTCGCTTTAATGCCGACGCGATAGGGATTGGGACGCAGTAGATCAGCCCACTTGTTCGCCCAAAAATCTGCGTACTCGGGTCGATTTAGAACAGTCCTGATCCATCGTGAGCGTTTGTTTGGTTCGGTATCAAGTTCATAAGCATTCAGTTCCTCCGGCTTGGGCAGTCGACCGATTGCATCTAAATAAAGTCGTCTTATGAACTGCGATTCATTGCATGTTTGGCTTGGTAGTATGTTAAGTGTTGAAAGCTTTTGATAAACCAAGTCATCGATGAAATTGTTTCTTGGCAATAACTCGTATTGATCGCTTAGTACAGGAATAGGGCGAGGAACGGCGGTGCTCCAAGTCGCGATTCTTCCCATGTATCGTGCCATGATGGTCGCTTCGCCGGGCAATGCTCCAGCTTGCAAGCGACCGCTGGACGCGATAGAAACAATGGCCGGTTCGTTCGACTGGAACGCACACATTTGAGTCACATCGCGAGTTGTGCCGTTGTTGTACTGAGCTGTTACGGTAAGCATTTCGTGTTGACCCGCGATCATCGAATGCGGGTCCGGCGAGACTGCGATATTGATCAGCTTTGGATCGGCGTCGGTTGTGCGTGCAACTCCATCTTGAATCCAATTCAAAAGCAAACGATATTCTTCGTCCGTATCGCTAAAGCGTGCTCCACCTCCATGCGGTTGTTTGCCGACTGCCTTATTGAGGAGCAAGCTCTCGTGGGGAGCTGCGAAGGATACGCGCCGGCCTCGTGAGTTCTTGACGATGGCTTCGTAATCCATGTTGGCATCGAAGCCAAGCAGTGACAATGCGAACCCATTTTGCCCACGCGCTTTTCCGTGGCAAGCACCAGAATTGCAGCCGCGAGCGGTAAGGATCGGCTGAATATCAAGCTCGAATTTTAACGTTGGTTTAGATGATGAGTCAGTCTTGGCTGGCTCCGCCCCGGAACCCGAAAACGCATGTACTGCAATAAATCCAATCACCCAAAGGGCAGAGGAATTTGCAAGCAGGGGTTTGGGCAAGGAAATCATGGAATTCAGGGAGGGATTGCCTTTGGGCAACGAGGACAGAGCCAAACGACTAGCAAGTCCTCACGATTAATCATAGTAGATCGGCTGCCATTAAGCAATTCCGCCCGAATCCCCCCGAATTGGGGTGGCGTCCTTTTGAATCTGAAGAAAGTACCTCACACTCCGTGTGATGTTGCCTCAAAAACCAAGGGTTTTTGAATTGCGAAAATCACACGGAGTGTGATTGGTACTATAAAATCACAGCCTCTGAGCGTGCTTTAGCTGATTTTTACATGTTGTGCGATAGTTTATTGAAAAAGTTAAAATGAGGATTGGAAAATGCAAAATGTAAGAGTGGAATCCCGCAGCCTTGTGCGCCTTGTGCTGCGGTTCGTTCCGGTTTTTTTGGCTAAACAAGGGAACAAAACCATCACAATCAAATTTTGCGTCTACCCAAAATTTTAACAGCCCAGAGTAATGGTTGTGGATCGAAGAAGATCTGGAAGAGTGAATATTGGATTAATTGGTTCGCAGCAGAACGTCGCCGGCTCCGCGCCTCCATTTTGCATTTGTCAATTCTCATTTTAACTTTTTCAATTCCTCGTCATCGACAAGCCTCGGCTTGCAATCAAGAAGGCATTCGCCGGCGGCAATCCCTCGCTCGTGCGTCGGGTTATTAAGATCACAAGCTCTGCGTGCCACCCGATCCCCTGGTATATTCCATTCTGCAGATCCCCATTTCAAGCTAATCCAAAAGCGTGAGTCCTCAATAGTTAAGCTCAACGTGAACAATAAAGAAGACGACGCAATCCGGTTACTCCACGTATCCGATCTCCATTTTGGTCCACCCTACCTTAAGGACGTAGGCGAAGCCGCTTTGCGGATTGCCGCAGACCTGAATCCCGAGTCCGTCATCATCAGTGGCGACCTGACGCAACGGGCGAAACGGGAGCAGTTCGTTGCCGCCAAACAGTTCTTGGTGCAGCTGCCGAAGGTCCCCCAGTTGGTGATTCCCGGCAATCATGACGTACCGCTATACCGAGTGTTTGAGCGAGTGTTTCGACCACTTGGACTGTACCAAGAAATAATTTCTCAGGACTTAAACCCTGTACTTAAGATTCGTGGCGTTGTGATTGCGGGTCTTGATTCGACAGCTCCCCATTCAGCCATCAGCAATGGACGCATCCACAAATGGCAATTGGATGCGTGTGCGCAAGCCTTTGTAGATGCTCCCAGTGATAGCGCACGAATCGTGGTTGCTCACCACCATTTTGCACCTGCCCCCGATTATCTTAAAGACAGTATTATGCCAAAAGCAAAGCGGGCAATCGAGCGGTTCTTAGAATTGAATGTCGATATGATCCTCGGCGGACATTTACACCGCGCCTACATCGGTAACTCTCTGGATTTCTATCCGGGTTCGCATCGAGACCGAGGTATCATCATTGCACAATGCGGAACGACAACTTCGCGACGTGGGCGTGGGCGTGAACGCGAAAAGAATTCACTAAATCAAATTGAAATCGGAAAAACTTCCATCGCAATCACGCATTATGTCTACTTTCAGGAAAGTGGTGCGTTCGAATCGATAAGCCGACACGTTTTTCGTCGGGAGTCCATGCAATCCCAGTCCCTAAGCTAAGAATCGTTCGACCAGTAAGTGTCCTGTTCTCGTAGCCGGAGTCGCAAGACTTCGGAGCAACGCGGCCAATACTAAACACTTGCGAGTCCAGCTACGACGGCGTCGATCATAAGTCGGGCTGAACCGGACGCTAGCTAGCGCGTTGCGGCTGATTAGCCGCAGGGCGCTAGCCCGCGGTTTGCGGCCCATGCTGTTATCGATGCCGCTACGACAGTTGTTTCTTGAACGGTCTTTAGAATGTGGACCATCCGGTTCTCTGGCTGAATCCTACTGAGTCAGTTTCGTAATAATACTTCCTAGTTCGAAAGGACGAAATTTGATCGGCTTGCCTTCGATGTCATCTTGGATCAGAACTACATATCGATCGAGCCTATTGGCAGCGTTCGAGTCGATCAGCTGATTCGAATCCGAAGTACTCATTTGCATCAAGATTCGTAGCTCGATATCACGCATCGACTGTCGCGATACCCATCTCGCAATCGTGCCAGCCGAGTCTGCCCAGAGCCAAACATGCATGCCGAGAGCCGGCCCATCTCGCAGTAGACTTGCCAACACTGCGTCCGGCCTGCTCGCGGCTCCAGCTTCGTCACCAAACGAATACTCTTCGTTGCGCCTCAGTTCACGGAATCGAGATATGTTTACCACCGCAATCAACATGGTGGGATGCATCGCTTCGGAGTTTGCGCTTCGATATTCCAATTCATTCTTGAGAAACTCCATAATCTCATCGATTCCCCGAACATCACTAACACGCGTTGGCAGCTTGCTGTTCGAGAGCTTGGAGATCAAGGAACGTATCGACTCATCCTCTGCCCTGGAACCGTCCAAAATAACTACAGTAGGTTTCCCGTCGGAAACCGCCGGCAACGGACGATAACAGAAACCCGCAATCGAACCGGCCAGCAAACTTGCGGCGCTAAGTTCGTCCTGCCCAATCACCATAAAATTGCGACCGGCGTTTCTCGTAAGGATTTTCGTGACAGGCGGATCAATCGATACGCTATCGCCTAAAATCATCGGCGTCGAACCCTCATCCATTCGCAGTTCGCCAATGGCCAGCGAAATGCTCTTTTCGTCCCAAACGGCCGGTTTGTGACCTTCGAAAACGATGCGGCGGCCAAGTGCATTGGTTGTCGGAGAATGCGGCACGGGCATCTTGGTCAATCGTTCAAGGCGCGCTACCTGGTCGCTCTTTTCGATAAACGCTACCTGGAATGATTGATTGCTTTCGATGCGGCCACCCATTTCATTGTAAATGGCCTGTCCCGAGTGCCTTAGTCGTTCGGCGGCAGTATTGTCTTCGCTGAGGATCAGCATTGCGTCGGAGCTGTCACATTGCAGTGCGATTCTGACCGCCATTTGGGATAGGGTGGTGCGAGGAAGTGAATATGCTCCTCCCAGAGTTTGGGACGCTAGAACCAAGTGCACTCCAAACGACCTACCTTGTCGCACGATTCGATCCATCAACATCGAGGCTTGTTGCGAGAGTTTATCGTCTTCGACAAACAACTCCTGAAATTCATCGATGACTACCAAGATCCGCGGCATAGCATGTTGCGGGAATTTTTTGGTCAAGCTAGGTAGATCTTGGACTCCCCACTGCCGAAACGCTTCGCCGCGTGCGTGTAAAACTCGATCCAAGTACTCGAGCGTACTTACGCCAAACTCACGTTTACTCTCAATACCAATTATATCGGCGTGGGAAAGTTGAACCTCGGAATAAACTTGAAACTCCACCCCTTTCTTGAAATCGAGCAGCACCAATCGCAGTTGGTCAGGCGAGTACTTCATCGCTGCACTGGTTATCATCGTATGCAACATCGACGATTTACCTGATCCAGTTTTGCCAGCGATAAGCACGTGCTGCGCTGTTCCAGCCCCAAGACGCATTAACTGAATGCGTCCTGAATCTGATATTCCCAAGGGAATAGCAAGTCCATCTGAGCTTGAGGACGTCTGCTGCTCTTGTGTTGGCAATGCGATGGATTCGTAAGGGACAATGCATTTGCCAACTTCGGACGCGTCTTTTAGATGATGCTCCATTATCACCTGCAGTCGCTCTTCTGAAGGGGGAAGCTCGGGTTTCAAAGGATACATTGCGAGGTCAGGATGATCGACCACAACTAATGTTTTGGACTTTGACGACGATCCGTCTTCTGCTTGAATGTGCAATGGACTGAGCTTGATTCGCAAACCGAATTCGTTGAGCTTGGATCGATCTGCGAACGATGGCCAAACATACGTGTCGGACACTTGCAAAATCACACCCACGCCACATCTACCACCAGACGACATAATCGAGCAAAGAGATTGCCATGAGTTGTCATCTAGCCCGAACGGAAAATTCGACCAGACGATGATACGACAGGGGATTTTTATCGGGCCAGCATTGCGATTGTACTCTAACACGTTAGAGTACTTGTTCCTCAAGCTCTGCTGGATAACGTCTTCGACATGGCGTGCCGTGTTTGCGAGTTGTTCGGCAATGTGCAATGGCTGCGTCCAAACGCGATGGTTCACCAATGACGGATCGACATCAACCAGAGCCATCAACCAGGAAAACTGTTTCCCCAACCCCTCTGGATCGATAATCGTTACGTTCAAATTGCCCCCAGGGACGGACGTGATAGCTCTCAACAGAGTGTTCCGAACGATGTTCGCAGCCGTTTCTTTGCACTCCGAGTCTGTCTCCAAGGTAAAAGCACCTTGGGATACGACGTCATAAAAGACCGACCAAGACTGTTGTGGCGACTCTTCAGGCAACGCAAGTGTCTGTACCTCTTGCTGAAACTTTGCAAGCGGCTCGATGTCACCAATGCGCCAGGTCAGAGAGTAAGGCAAACGCGGCCATGCACCTGAAGTAAAGTTATCTGAATCCCAATCAGGAAAATCTTCCGTGACTCGATTTCGGATTCTGAGCATGAGGTTCGCCGAGCTTTTGCAACCGTCCAGCCAACGGCGCACTGTTCGCTCCTGCGATCGATGAAAATCCGACTCAAGCAGTGCCAACCCATCAGCATAAGACTGATCCCAACTTCTTTCTTCCTCGGCGTGCTTTTCTTCGAGTAGTTCGATTTTGGGTTTACGGTCCAAATCGATCGTTTTGTGTCGTTCCCGCCTGGAGGCCGCAACCGCCTTTCGCTTTTCACTGCAAGCAAGAGTTAAGTTCGTTTTCGATGTGTCAAACTCCTTTAGGAGCGACGTCCGCTTTTCGCGATGTGCCTCGTCTAAGATTTGCTGACTAGCCGAATATTGCTTATCGAGACGGCTGATTTCTTGCTGGCAATTAAAATCTGCAATTCGCCGACCTTGTGTTAAAACGGTATGGGCCAGTTTTTCCTGATCTACTATTTGAGGAAACATGCGTCGTATCGTTCGAGCCACAAGCGGGGCCGTTGCATAATGAATAATTGCCATGAAAAATATGGCACTGACAATCCCGACGATTGCGACAATCAATGGCAGCGAACCAAAATACCAAGCGATTGCGGCGGCTATTGCCCCAAGTATTGCCCCGAACGCTAAAAACCAATACGCCCTCGACATCCTGCAGACAGGGTGACCCTCCATCCTCACGATGTTATCCCCAAGTGACTTCTTGATTTCGTCAAACCGACGGGCTACACTTTGCAAATCAGAAATCGATTGCATTTCGTCTGGGGCTGCAAGTGAATTGTTGGCGGCAAGGCCTTGCAGAGCTATGTCGCCCGTACGCATCCCCACCCATTCACGGCACTCTTGCATCTGCTGGTCTACGTCGGCTTTCTCTCGATCGAGCTTGGCTTTGATGCTATCGCGAGCTGTTTTCCGATTCAAGCTTGCTTCGTCTCGCTTTTGCCTTAGAACTGCCGATTCGTTCTCGTACTTGCTTTTGTCCTTAGCCTTGTTTTCTATAAATTCGGACGTCAGCTTTTTTGATTGTAGTCGCTGTTGATTGTTACTGTGGAGAGTATCGCGCTCAGCTGTTGCAAACTGCTTATCAAGAAGAATATCCCAATCGGTCATCGCAGATCGCCACCGCTCCGCGTGTTGCGATTTCATTTGGTTTTTCGAATCGACAAACTGACTGATCGTCCTGTTGCGTTCGGATTCCAGCGTTTCCCTATCGGCGGATCGGGCGTTGCGAAGTTGGGCTAGCCTGGCACGAAGCCCTCGCAACATGAGTATCTGACTCTTGAATAGTCGCCCGCCACGAATCGGGCTGGACTCGCACTTGCGTTCTGACTCAGCTACAGCATTCGTATTCATGGCTATTTGTACAAAAGGATAAGAAGCCCTGCGACTTGTTTAACCCGCGAAGCGGCTGACTTGCCCGGGATCTGATAACTATACACTAACCGTCTATGAAAAAGCTGATTGCGTAACACCATCGATGCGTCTGAATCGAGCTCGACACAGAATTGGGTGAAACGCATATTCGTCGTTCGGCATTTGATAATTCCAGTTGTCCAATCGATACATCAAATTCAATCCGCGGGACAACAAAATTCGTAGGAAGTTTTTTGGGATCGAGCAAGAGTTCAATTGCGTTCAACCGAAGCGACTGTTGGACGTGGGTCAAGACACGATACTGCGATCCAAGAAAAGTGGAGCTCTTCGAGTTTTTGCAAGCGATATCAAACTTTAATTGTTCATCATGCGGCGACTTGATGGCGGTAGACCAGTGGCCGTTTCCGGACATTCCGACGCCCAGCAATACCGGGCTGGTTCCAGGCGTGAAGCATTCTTTCACCATTTGCTGCATGGGCGGACTCTCTGGCCATGGCTGCTCCTCCGACCCCTCAATAGATTCCAACAATGGAAGATAGTCGTCCCCGACTCCTATTCCAATGGTGTGCGAAAGACGGTCTCGCAGCTTGGAATAACGAACACTTAATGCACCTGACGACAAGCAGACCATATTAGTTCGACTGTCCTTCACGCATGGGGCTCTGCATCTCTTGAACGAAACGTTTCAGCAACGGGTTCTTCATTAAGGCTATCGGCTGGAAACGTATTTATTCCATTGTAGTACTCGGATTGGATTTGTTCGAGATCTTTCGTGTTTAGATCAAAAAGCGGCCTACACCAAATCCGCCAAGCTTCCGCCCGACACATACTTAGGGTACTGGCGAAATTTGCTGGAACGGCATCGCCAGAGATATTTGGATAAAATCCGAACCTGGTTGGTAGAAGAGGTATTCATTCTTCGAACTGGTATTGCACTGTCAGGACACGCCCTAGACACGCCCTGCTGAGTGAAATGAGCGCGCCCGGAGTCAGCGGCCCATTGTTGATGCCGTGGAGCGGGAAAATGCCTCCCGTGTGGACGGAAAAATCCGCGTTCCGCCTCACTTCATCCGCTGAAGCGAGACGGTACCAGGTAGATCAGCCATCGGCCAGCAAAGGTATCTCGCGCCACGATAGGTCGATGTCGCAGAGGGAATGGCTGGTATTGTCTTCTTTACCCTAGTCCAATATTCGGGTTGGACTTGCTGAAGACGCGCAGCATGTGCCACTGGGAGTAGCCGCTTGATTGCGTTGTATGTTGGCCACAACCAAATGCCTTGCAGGCGGTTAATCATGGAAGCAAAACCGAGTTGGCTTCATATGGCATGGGGCCATTTGAGGCCACCTCAGTTAGCCTGCTCCGCGGTTGCGCCAGACACGAGGTGCCATTGAATCCTTGCACCCGGATCTGCTCGAACCATCATCGTTTGAGGCTGGCGGACCAGGCTCTGGGGCGAGCGGTTTAGGTGTTAAGTTCGGAGTTCCTAACAATCGAACATATGCTTCATGCACCAAAGCAGTCGCATGCAGCGCCTGACCTGGTGTTGCCCGAGCCATCCGCACCACCGCGAGCTTCCATGCTTTTGAACATTGTGCGCCATAGACTACCGCCGTGCATAGCAATATCTCACAAGTGCTCTTGTCAACATCATCTGAGAATCGATTCAAACAGATCATCTGTAATTGTGTGTTGCGGATCAATGAGATCTTCATCGGCGATCGCACTATCCACGCTGGTGCGCTTCGTTGCGAGTCGACGTGACACAAAGGGAATCGCCTCAGTCGTGCTTGCTTGATTAAGTACAACCGCCGCAGATCCGGTCAACTGGCTCATTAGCTTGCCACTGCTTTGCAGCAGGCCTACCGTGCTTTGCGACGGATCCACAATGCCTTCAACACTCAACGAAGCGCTGCCCGATAGATCTGGAAACACTCTCGCGCTGACAAGAAGCGGTGCCGCTGAGGCCGGTTGATCAAATGCCATCAGAAAGATGTCCAAACCCCCGGAACTGGTCAGCGTGCCGCCGGTTGGGAAGTCCGCAACTGCTTCGAAAAAACCTGACACGTAAAGCGTCGTACCCTGTAAGCCGAGCACCCTTGCTCGGTCATTTCCCGTGCCACCCATTCGCGTAACCTGCTGATAATCGCCAGAGGTACTGTTTAGTTTGAGCAGGAATGCGTCAAATGACCCTTGACTGGAAATGTCGCCGCCAATCACGCCGGGATTGAAATCGATAGACGAGGAAAAGTATCCAGTAACATATAAACTTCCTGTTAATGGATCGACAATAATGTTTCCAGCTCCAGACGTTCCGCTTCCGCTGAACTGCTTGGACCAGACAATCGCACCAGTTGCTTTCGTGTACTTCGCAACCGTCGCGCCGTTGCCACCGGTTACATACAAAGCGTCTCCCTCACCAGCAACATGGGACACTCCAGTCGTAGATTGAACCCAAGTTGGTGACGCAGAGGTTGAACTTGCATACTTGGCGATGAAAGAACCGCTTGCATTTTGGACTCCCGTACCTGGGTCCAGATCAACTGTCCCTGCGACGTTACCCACAAGAAAAAGCGAAGTGCCATCAGTTTCAAGAGACGCGCTATCATCTGAACCTGATCCGCCAAATTGCCGAACTGACACATAATTCCCATTGGTGTCGAGTGTTAATAGGAAGCCATCGAACTCAAGGTTTTTGCCCTTTCCAACCGGGGTGCGCGAAACAGTGCCAGGCCCAGGATCAAAATCGGTTGTCCCCTGAAATCGTCCGGTCACATGAACTTTGTCTGTATTTGTGGCCAAGTCATGGGTCATCGCAATATCAGTAGGGATACTGGATGAAGTTCCGCCAATCCGTTTTGACCATACCGTATAGCCGTTCGTGACATCTAGTTTCACTAAGAATATGTCAGCTGCCGCACCGGCGCTGGTTAAGTTGCCGACCGGCCCACCAAAATTTACGGTTCCGGAAAAAATGCCGGTAACGTAGAGAAAATTGCCTGCCGGTTCGGAGGAATATACGGATGCACGAGCGTCGTCATTAAAGTAAGTTCCACCGAAATTACGTGCCCACATTATAGATCCATCGCTGGCGTACTTGGCAGCAAACGCATCGAACCCTCCCAAGCTACTCAGGTTAGTAGTCCCTGGTCCAGGATCAAAATCGGCCGGCTGGGAATTGTATTGGCCAATGACATACATGTTTCCACTCGGATCCATTGATGAAAATGTATTGGTCGTCTCATTGCCAGCTCCACCGAACCCTTCTACCCATGAGGCAAGAAGATTCCTGAATTCCAGTTGCTCGATCCTAAGGAGCGGCGCTTTGCGGCGACGATCAAGTGATGCCAAGGTCCGTTTGCAAACAGTCGATTGGCGGAATACCAGAGTCCTGGCTTGCATCAAAGAGAATTTCCAAAGGCGAATTCGGCAAACTTGGATCCAGCCTGCCATCACGTGCGAGATTGTCTGAACGTTGAAAGAGTTCATTTTCATGGTGTTTGGGCTCCATATGCCTGCAGGTATGTAAGGAGAGGAAATCTGCAGGGAGCCGGCCATCCGCTGCGATCTCATTGACTCTGCTTCGAGCCCAAGTCGTAAAGCGCTCTCAGCAGGCGTTCGCTTGGATTTGAATCGCTTACACGACGAGAGTGCCTTCTGAAGCAAATTGTTCAGATATAGAGTTTGTGTTTGACGCGTCATATTATTTAACCTTGCTTAAGTTTTAGTCTGCGTCATAAAATAAAACGCCTTTCGCAGCGCGCAGACCGTGCGTTGCGGGGACGTACTGGCCGGTGAGCAGTGTGGTTAGCGCCTCTCGCTCACCGGCCGGGTTTGTTCTCAATTAGCTGGTTCCTTTGCCACTATCACCGATGCGAAATCTGGCTCAAAAATGGCTACCCATTCCGGAAATTTTTTCCTAAATGTTCTCGAAAGTGCGAAAGCGACACATATACACGGAACCCGTATTGAGGCATTCGATCGTGGAGCACATTCGTATCACCACTTATTCGATCGCACTGGCTAAGCACCTTTTGCACTACTGGCCCGCACGCTAGCGCGTTGCGGCTCAAGTAACCCGGTCCGTACACTAAGCGCCAGCGGCTCATTATTTTCCTTGCGGTGTCGCTGATTCGCTATTTTCCGACTTGGGGACAATGTTGAGTAGTTTGGTTGCCTCGTCCCGGAAGCGGAGGAGTTCTTTATCCTGAGACTTGTTCTCTTCCATCGACTCCACAGCTTGGTCGTACCACTTACGAGCCTCTTCTTTGTGGTTCAATTGCCAATGTGCCATTGCGAGAAAGATATCATCCAAACTACTCTGATTGCTTTTCGAAACTGTATTAAGCTCTATCGCTTTTTGAAGTGAGTCGATTGCTTCCTGCCATTGGTCAGAATAGTAGAGTGCCACCCCAAGTGTATTCCAATTCTGTGCGTCGTTGGGGCCTAGTTCGACTGCCCGTCGCGCATGTTGGACTCCCTGTTCCAGGTCGGAATTCGTTGGTTCCCGACCAGTCACCAAAAGCCATGCTAAATTGTTGTGAGGCATTGGAAACGTGGGAACCATTTCTACGCTTTTAAGGGAATCAGCCAGTGCCGAATCGTGTTTGCCAAGTTGCTTAAATGCAATGCCACGATTGGCATACGCAAGGCCCTTAAAATGTTTCCCTGCGGTACCTGATTCAATCAACTCGGTGCAAGTGCGGATAGCGTCATCCCATTTTCCGAGCCTTAGTTCATCACTGATCTTCAGTATCCAAACCGGCATGTGACTCGGTGATAGCTCAACGATTCGAGTATGGGCTGCAAGTGCCGATTCAATCTCATTTCTGGCCAAGTATATTCCCCCTCGAAGCATGTAAAGCTCCACCATGCTGCTGAAGTCATGCGATGCCAACTCGTCAATTAATATCAATGCTTTGTCAAAATCTTTTTCTCGTACAAGTTGCCTCGCGTGATCGAATGTCTCGTATTGCTTGTTTCGAAGATTCTCCACACCTTCCAGTGACTCGAAACCGCGTGTTGCGTCCCAGGCGACGATGACCCCGTCGCTATCGATTCCCGCCAATTCGCGTCCATCCGGACTCCATGCAAGTTGGCTTACGGTGTTGCCGACTTCCTTGACACTAAGGATTTCTTCACAAGTTTCGGGGTCGATTATTTTTACTTGCCCATCTTGGCTCGCGGAGGCGATGCGCTTATGATCAGGCGACCACGCAAGACTCAGAATTCCCGTTCGCTGAATGTCCTCGCTTGCCAATAGTTTTCCGGTATTGGTATCCCAGATACACGCAAGTCCCGCGTGGTTCCCCGAAATCATACGAGTACCTGTTGGATTCCATGCAATCGCACTGGCCAACGTGCGTTCGATTCCATGTTGTAGTTTGTGAATCGTTTTCCCCGTCTCGCAATCGAAGACATAAACCCAGCCAGCAAACATAGGCCCACCGCCGTCCTTTCGTTGGCCTGCTCCAGCGACTGCAAGTCTTCTGTTGTCCGGTGCCCACTGCGATGATGCAGCGGTGCTAATCCTCCACTGAGACTCTTGCTGTTGGGTCAGGGCATTCCAAACTTCGATTTGGGTGTAAAGCTCTGAAAAACTTGGAGCTGTGTTCATTCTGAATTTACGGAAGATAGCAATGCGTTTGCCGTCTCGTGTCCAACTAAAACCGTAATAATCCGGATTACCATGAGTTAGTTCCTCACCCTTCTCTTCCTCATTTGGATGATAGAATTCAAACTGAGTAGGTTTCACAACATTTTTCTGTTCAGCCTGCAGGAGATTTTCAATGATTTCAGACTCAATTGGCGATGTGCGATGGCTTATCCGCCATGGTCTATCTGTTAACTTTTCGACTCGCCCAGTCTTAATTTCGACGACGCCGGTGATTCCGCTTTGAGAAGTAAAATGGAGACGCGATCCCGATGGTTCCCAACGGAGTGTCGAAGGTCTACCGAAATTGATCGGGTATTGTCGATAAGTTAAACTTTCGAAGACATTCCATATCTTGATTTTCGCGTCTGTGCTTGCGGATACCAATTGCTCTCCCGTTGGACTCCATGCCACCGAATTCACCGAAGCAGTATGACCATTGAGAGTAGCGGTCAATCGCGTGTCAGCTAGATTCCAAATGTGGATGACTCGGTCCGTTCCGCAGGTCGCAAAAGTAGTTTGGTTTGGGTTGACCGCGATACTCATGATGGAACCAACGTGGGCCTCAAACTCCATGAGCGTATTCCAACGATCGGTATCTAGGATAATACAGCGCCCCGTATTGGTGCCGACAATTAGCTGACGGCCATCTAGAGTAAATTCCACCGCTTCCGTTTTTTGTCCGGCAAGGACATCCGTAACGTGTTCCCCTGTTTTGGGATTCCAAATCACTAATCCCTTTTTCGCTGATGTACATGAAGTGGCCAGAAGATCCTGTTTTGAATTCCAGCAAACGTCTGGAAAGTGCACATCGTTGCATTCCAAGACAAACACACACTCTCGTTTTTCAAGGTCCCATATTCGACAGGTTCCATCCATTGCGGAAGAAGCTAACTGCCTTCCGTCCGGGCTCCAACAAACAGCCTCAATCGAAAATGTGTGTCCATCGAGTTTGACCACTTCATTGGATCGCGAATCCCAAATTCGGATCGTATTTTCATCGTGTACGCTTCCCCACGTTAATCGGTGGCTATCTGGACTCCAGGCAGCACCTCTGTTGAGTGTGCCGCTGCTATGGTCTTCGTACACTTGCAATCCGGTCAATGCATCCCAAATTCGAACACCGTCATAGCCGGACGAAGCGATATGCCGTCCATCGGGACTCCAGGCGACATCCTCAATTTGATAGATAGGTCCGAATAGTGTTCGTTGCTCTTGTCGGGATGATGCTTGGAGATAAAACCATTCCCACCTCCGCATGTCGGCAGATAAAACATCGGGAATATGAACTTGCAGTTTTTTGTGCAACCTCGGTAAGTTCCCTTTGCTTAAGTCAATCGCCGCCAATCGCATGTCGGATAGATACAGGTTTTGTCGAACCGTCTCGCGCTGTTGAACTGCTTCGGACTCAAGTTGTTCTGCTTTCAATCGGCGTTCCTCTGCGATGGAACGTTGCTGTTCTGCGGTTTCGCGTTCGTCTTCGGCAATCTTGCGCTGAGAATCGGATTCTAACTTTTCTTTCTCAAGAAGGGTCTGCTTTTCCACTACCTTCGCGAGCGCAATGCTCTCGTTTTGAAGAGCTTGTGTGGCGAGTGAGGACGAGCGGAGGCTGAATACTGTCGCAAAAAGCATCATCAAGACGAGAACAGTCGCCGTGGTGAGAGGAACTCGGTATCGGCGAGCGAATTTGCTCATGCGATAAGCGACCGACGGTGGACAAGCTTCGACCTCTCGGCCATCGAGGTAGCGTTCGATATCGTCGGCGAACGCACTAGCCGAGTTGTACCGACGATCTCGATGCTTTTCGATCGCCTTCATCACGATCCAATCCAGTTCGCCGCGCAGTTGCTTGCTCAGTCGCTGTGGCTCCAACTGCCGCTTGTCAGAGATAGTGGACAGGGCTTCGGCATTCAGGGTGCTGATTCGGACACTCGGACGCGGTGGTTCGACCTCCCGAATGATGCGACGCATCTCGTCAAAACCGACCTTTTTCAAGGTCTCAATCGCAAAGGGAGTACTCCCAGTGATCATCTCGTACAACAAAACTCCCAATGAATACACGTCGCTGCGAGTGTCGACGTCCATACTGCTTTGTCCAGCTTGTTCCGGACTCATGTACATTGGCGTACCAATCATCTGATTGAAATTAGTGTATAAGCTGTGATCGCTCAAACTCTGCCCGATCGCCTTGGCCACACCAAAGTCGATCACTTTCACCACTGGGATCGTATCGTTCATCGCGACGATGACATTGGAAGGCTTGAGGTCGCGGTGGATGATTCCTTTCTGGTGGGCGTGCTGGACCGCGTGACAGACTTGCAAGAACAGATTCAGCCGGTCGCGATTCCCTAGTTTGTGCAGGTCACAGTGGTCGGTGAT
>JAYTVL010000406.1:0-16220 GCA_043744075.1 Pirellula sp.
GATCACAACATGGGCCGCAAACCGTGGGCTAGCGCCCTTCGGCTAATCAGCCGGAACGCGCTAGCGTCCGGTTCAGCCCGACTTATGATCGACGCCGTTCCTACGAGCAAGGTATCCTCCAAGGTATCCCATGGGAATATACGCCAGTATAAGATCGGTTACATTGAACCACATAGGACCACCGAGCATGCTGATCATGGTAGCTCCACCGATCAAGAAATATACTCCAATGCCGATTGCTAACGACATTGGCCGACTGGCTGACAATTTAGCCGCGATAAACGCGCCGCTTAACGTCCCGAGCGCGTGAGCCAGGAACGGAAAAAGGAAGTTTACGGGCGAAAACAGCTTCATGCTGTCGCGCAGCTTTTCCATTGTGGATAAGTCGGCGCCTTCAGGCATGGGTACCACGAACGGGCCAATAATTATGAGCCCCATATTGACCAAGCTGCCGACCACAACGCCGGAGATGACCGCTAAAACATTCCTTGCAATGGTATTCAAGATTGCGTGGCCTCGTTTTGGCTAGGGGTAATTCACTTTTTGATTTGCTTCGATGCTGTTGGGATGGATGTTGTCCAACGGTCAGCACAAAACAATTATATCTAAACGGTCGGAGCTGCGATGTCCGATTCGCTACTCGCATGCTCAGGGCGATTGACATCGCTTCGAGTTACGTTTCGCTCGTAAATGTACAGCGTGGCGTGCTTCGGCATCCGCAGTTTGGGTCCGAAAAAACCACGTCGGCGAATCTCATCGCTCAAATGCGCCATCATTGCGGCGTGAGACACCACCAGAATATCGCCCGTCTTGGCCTCCAAAAGATCGACGGTTTCTACGACTCTGCGTCGGAAATCATCTCGACAAGTGCGCTGCGATTGATGGCCAGTCGCCCACAATAATCCGAGAATCCAACGCCATAGTCTCACAGGCAGACGCAAACCACCTGTTCGGAACTGAACAAAGTCAGGCTCGCGTAAAAGTGACGTCTGCTCGACTGGCCCACAGAACACCTCCTTCGCAGTCGCAACAGCACGTTCAAGATCGCTGCTGATGCACTCTGTCCACTGGATTGATCGCAAGTCCGCCTTGCCCAGAATTACAGGGGATGCGTCATACTGTTGACGCCAAATGTACAGTTCCTCTGCGGTCCTCCAGCCACTCGGAAGCCGCAACTCTACCGGGAAATGGCGTATGAGACCAATGCGCATTTTGAGTGTTCCTTCGCGTCGAGCGGGCTATTATAGCAATTAGCGCATCGTATTTGGCCACTAAGCACCTATGCAAAAATTGGGGGGTATAACCTTATGTAGACGAGCCTCTCCGAGACTCGCTGTTTTCAGCGTCTGCGGAGAGACGCTGCTACGTGGTTATGCCAAGAAACTTATGCATCGGTGCTTACCTCGACTTGTTGGGCCAGCGTGTCTACGGATCTAATGCTGAATTAGGTTTTTAACGTCCGAACAGGCTCCGAACCTGCTCATCAGCAAGAGCTTGCTTCCATATGCGGACTTCGTCGATCAGGCCATCCATGAACTCATCGGTTCCCGTGTTTCCGATTTGCAAGGTTTGGCCTCGTCGCATCAGGCGAGGCTCGCCTTTAAACGCAATCGTTTTCTTGCGATCGGCGTCGAGATAAAGCCGGCATTCCTTTTGTTCGTTGTCAACGACGAAGGTAATCAGATACCAGCGTCGAGTTTCGAGATCGCCCCCTTGTCCGTTGTTGCCTACATCGTCTTTGTAGAAGTTGATCTTCGTGTCGATCCAGCGCGTTCCGTCGCCGATGTCGCCGTGGACTTTATCGGTGTTCACTTTCATATCGAAGTTGAATTCGCCGCCGAAGCGCGTGCCAAGGACCCCCGAGAAGGTTGGCTCCTTCGTCAGCCAGACCCAGGCCGACACAGTGAACGTGCCGATCTCGAAATCAGGCGAATGGGGAATGCTGACGTGATCTCCCTTGGCACGGTCAAAGAGCAAGGCCTTGCCAAACTTCCCTTCTTGCGATACTGCGCCATGAATCAGGCCGTGATGCGTCCCCGCACTGTCGAGTGCCTCGCGTCCAACGTCGTCAAGCTTCCAGTACGCGAGGGGCACCGGAACGGCAGCGATTGAAATAGCGGGCAGTTTATCAGTCGCCCAGACGTGGGGGACGGCGATGAGCCAAAGGCAGGCCGTAATACAGAGTCTACGACAAATACGAAGATTACTCGCATTGCCTATGTGGGAAAGCGTCATCATGTGATTGACCTATGAACTGTGAGGGGACTCTCGACTTATTCGTCATCAGACCATTGTAGCGATGAATCAGCCAAGAATTTAGGATTGTTCGATCAATAAATGTCTGATTTCTGCAGTGGGATAGGCTTCTAGCCTGTCCTTTTCATCTTGACAGGCTGGAAGCGCTGGAAGACTATCCCACTATTGCATTTGGTTAGAATCGGTATCGTGTAGGCATCTTGCCTGTTGGGATTTCTCTTGAATACTCAGGCTGGAAGCCTAAGCTACGTTGATGGATAATGATTTCTGCCCTGGGAATTCCTCAGGCCCATGAACTATCAATACAGGAAAACGCTACGATGTGCTCGTTCGGGACCTCGAATTGGATTATGGCATTGTTCTTGTCGTTCATGGCGTTTCTAAATCAAGACGGCATGTGCGCCGACGAATCGCAGTCGCCAAGGCACATTACAGTTGATTTGAATGTGGGTGATGTCGCCGAAGTGGAACTTGTCGATAAGTCGATAGCGAAAGTAAAGGTACTAGATGTTCAGGAAAGGCGCGATACCGTACGAAACGCCATTCGCGAGGCGCAGGTCAAAGTTGAGATCAACGGCACAATAGCTACCATTTCATCAGCGAATTATCGATTGCCAATCGACGTAGGCAATGTGCAAGTTGACTGTCCGGTCACACGCGGCTTGAACGAGAGTGTAGACGCTCGCGACGATCCTTGGGGACTACGAAAAGACGTTCGGCTGCGATTGTGGCCTGCAGGTTCAGCGTGGATGCCGTCAGACCAACTCGTCTACCCACTACGCCAATCTTGGTTCGCCAGCGCGACTCAAATGGCAAACGAACCGTCATTCGTCGACGGTGGCGATGCACCACTCAAACGAAAGACCTATTATCACTACGGTCTCGACATCGGAGGCGCAGAAGGGCTAACAGAAGTCATCGCCGCCACCGACGGTGTCGTGGTCTCCTCGGGGCTGGTAAAGGCAACCGACGTTACCAATCCGCCAGTGGCCGAAAGAGAGGATGTCGTTTACGTGCGTGATGCCCGCAATTGGTTCTATCGTTACAGTCACCTCAAGACAATCGATGTTCAGTTGGGGGATAAAATATCGAAGGGACAAAAAATTGGTCTGGTCGGAAAGGAGGGCGCCACGGCCTGGTCGCATCTACACTTTGACATCAAAGCGATGCAACCGTCGGGCAAGTGGGGGATTGAAGAAGGGTATGCATTCCTTTGGGAAGCTTATCACAAGCAATTTAAACCAAGCATCATCGCCGTTGCGCGACCTCATCATCTCATCTACGCTGGCGAAAAAGTAACGCTGGAAGGATCTCGCTCGTGGAGCGCAAGTGGCAAGATCGACCGGTTCGAATGGAAACTGTCGGATGGTGTTACGATCAATCAATCCCAGATCGAGCACAAATACGACAAACCTGGACAGTACTGCGAAACACTAAAAGTCGTCGATGTTAGTGGCAATGTTAGCTACGATTTCGCCACAGTTCTAGTCATCGACCGCAAACTCGTAGAACAGTATTCTCCGACGCTTCATGCAAGCTATTGGCCGACTTTTGACCTTCGCCCCAACGATCCGATTACTTTTAAAGTACGATCGTTTTTTTGCGAGCCACTTGGCGAAACATGGGACTTTGGCGACGGCAGTCCGCTGGCAACCGTTCGATCCGATGGCAATGCCCAGCGCCATGCGGCAAATGGTTATGCTGAAGTGGAACATCGATATGCCAAATCGGGTGATTACATCGTCAGCGTAAAACACCCAGGCCGTGATGGCCATGAAATGACTGCTCGACTGCATGTGCGTGTACAAGAACCCAAGCCAACCGAAGAACCCGAAGTCATCGAACTTTGGCCAGGAACCCCTCCCGATGAGTCCGATACCATTGGCGCTGAATATGTACGCAAGTCACCTGCGCTAACGCGGGACCAAGTCGAAGTGACTGATTCGACGCGAATGATTACAAATGTCACTAAGCCGACTATATCGATCTATCGGCCTGATCCAAAACTTAATACTGGCACTTCGATGTTGATATGCCCTGGTGGGGGATATTGGAATTTGTACTGGGAGTTGGAAGGCGAAGAGGTTGCCAGGTGGCTCACGTCGCATGGCATTACTGGGATCATCCTCAAATTTCGCGTGCCGCGTCGGCTGGACGAGGACAAGACCCAACCTGCACGTCGTCCATTGCAGGACGCACAGCGAGCAATGAGTCTGGTGCGCAGTCGTGCGAAAGAGTGGGGATTGAATCCTGATCGGATTGGTATGATCGGCTTTTCGGCAGGAGGGCACTTAGCGATTGCTACAGCCACGCATTTTGATGCACGCACCTATGCCGCGATCGATGACGTGGATCAAGTCAGCTCGCGTCCCGACTTCGCCATCGCAGCCTATCCCGGTTATCTAAAGGCCAAAGACAAGTTCGAATTGTCTTCGGACTTGACAGTTTCAAACAAGACCCCACCCGTTTTTTTGGTTCATGGCAGTCAGGATCCGATCAGCCCTCCGTCGCACAGCGTCGTTCTGTATCTTGCATTGCAGCAAGCGGGAGTTCCCGTCGAACTCCATCTTTATGCCTCAACCACTCACGATTTTGGAGTTCGTTCCGCTGCTCGTCCGTACGCAGACTGGACCGACACCTGCCTGCGATGGCTGGAAGATCAGGGGCTCGCGCCGAATGGCACTTACTCTCGAGCCGCAACGCGCTAGCGTGCGGGCTGGCAGGTCAAGATCGCTTGCAAATCCGGCCCTCATGCTAGCGCATTGAGGCTCAAACCAGCGCACTGAGAGCCGCAACGCGCTAGCGTGAGGGCTGGGCGGCCTAGATCGCTTGCAAATCCGTCACTCTTGCTAGCACATTGAGGCTCAAACTAGCGCACTGAGTCCGTCGTTCTAGTCTACAATTACGCGAATGCAATATACATCATTTTTATCTTCGTCCCTATCCCTTTTGCCCATATGCGCAAAGGTAAGAAACGTGTACGTCCCATCTATCGCTTTCCCTTGCGAAGCAAATGCATTGGTAGCTTTAGCCATCTCGATGCGCCCATTTGGTTTTTACTCGGTTCTTCTGCTGTCGCTTGGACTTCTAGGATGTAGCGAAAATTCCGTAAATATCTGGGATGAACGAGAAGCACTTAAAAACCGTTCCCTTGCCGAACTTGAAAACGGAGCTGAAAACAATAAAGAAGGGAGAATGCTAATTGAAGCGACAGATGGGTTTCGGAAACTTGCACTGCAACTTCCACAAGAACGACTTGGAACTCAGAATCTCTGTATTGCCCTGTTGCTTCGATTGAAGAAATTGGATGCAGCGGAATCAGCCGACCAATTCGTTTCGCTCAGCAAAGAATTTGAATCGGCAACCGGGGCACTTAAACGTCTTGCACCAGACGAGCCCGACGCGGAAGTTTTCATTGCCCGATTCCATCAAATCAAGAACGATCGGGATCAGGCAATCGAAAGTCTGCGGGCTGCGTGCCGAACCCCCAAAGCCACAGTCGACACGCATTTCCAGCTATACCAGCTTTTGCAGATGGACGCCAAGCCGGAAAATCTGATTGAAATGCAGGCAGCATTGCGAGCTGCAATCCGATTGGCTCCCAGCAACCTCGTGTTGGCCGTCGCTCTTTTAGATTCACTCGTAAAATCCAAAGACGCGGATTTCAAAAGCGAAGCTGAGCGCTGTCGCGAGCTATTTCGACCAATTATTTCAAGGACAAATAGTCGAATACCATTGTTGTTGGATGCTGGATCCGTGGCGGTGGACAAAGCGGATTGGAAAGCTGCGCAGACTCAAACTGCCTTCCTTCGGAATGTCCTTCTAGCAGAACTTGCCTATCAAAACGATTTGCATCAATTAGATCCGCACGAACTGGAGTATGTACAGCTTGACTTTAGCGAACAAACGCTAAGACAAAAGCCTGTTTCAAAAAGAATCAGTTCCTCGACGTGGCGACTTGAACCAATGGACGCGACATCGTTCCCGTCCAAGGGGATCACGGCGATTGCGGCTGAAGACATAGACCTGGATGGGCAAAAGGATCTTGTTTGTGGATCTGGTAAAACAATTGACGTCTGGAAAACCGAGGGTATAAAGTCCACAAAAAAGATTTTGTCGGTCTCGATAGGCATAACATGTACGGGAATTGTACTAGCCGACTTGGATCACGACTACCAAGTTAGAAAAGACGCGATCCCGCCCTCCGCTTTACCAACTACCGCAGCTCCGGATGAGCCAGACAAGAAATCATCCGATCCATTGTTGTCGAAATTCCTCGACACGGACGTCGATTTGATTGCCTACGGAGATGACGGAATCCAACTCTATCGCAACGATTTGGATACGAAAACTGCTGAACGAAGCCTTACTGAGATGCCGCAATCGGAGGATTTCGTTGCTCTTCGGGGTGTTCGAACGGTAGCCGTTATTGACTTTGATCACGACTCAGATCTTGACTTGGTCGTCTCATCGGCTAGTGGTATCTCGCTCTGGTCAAATCGAGGTAATTGGACCTTTGCTGACTTCACCCCGTATTCGAATCTTCCACCTAATTCGAAAGCAATCGATTCGATTTTGGCAATGGATCTAGATCGCAATGTACTCAACGACTTTCTGCTCGGCGCCGAGGACTTGGACAATCCGATACTCCTATCAAACAACCTTCATGGTCGATACCATCCCTCTAGCATCGATTGGAAGACCGGCTTGCGAGGTGCATGTCGCGCGATTGAAGCTATCGATGCAAACAGCGATGCCTGTTGGGATATTCTTTCGTGTGGCAAACTCGGAACGAGACTAACTACGATGAAGTCCGCCGGACGGCATAGTTGGGTTCCAGACCAAGTGACCGCATTGTCCTCGACACCGATGGTAGGTCTCATCGCCGCCGATCTGGACTTCGACGGATTCTCGGATTGCATCGCCTGGGGGCCCAAGGGCTTAGAATTGTTTCGCGGTGGCCACGATGGCAAGCTGATCATAGACAAAGTATCGGTCCGTTTTTCAAGCGACACGTCCCAGGTTGCAATCATCGACATTGATCGCGATGGAGACGACGACTTGGCTTGTTTGACAAGTGATGGAACTGTGCGATTCATAGAGAACCAACTGGGCAATGCGAATCAGCATCTCGAGGTGGTCATTCGGGCCGACGAAGATGGGAAACAGAGGCCTCGCGAACGCTGTAACATGCATGGGGTTGGGAGCCTGATTGAGCTGAAGTCGGGAGGTCGGTACCAGGCACGCATTGTTCGAGGCACACAGACCAAGATTGGACTCGGCAAAGAGACGGGTGCTGACATCATGCGAGTTCTTTGGACAAATGGTATACCCAATAATGTGCTCGACGTGCACAATCGTTCGACGGTTTTCGATCAACAAAATCTAGGAGGGTCATGTCCTTATTTGTACGCTTGGAATGGCGAGCGTTTTGAGTTTTGCACCGACTGTCTTTGGGCTGCACCCATCGGATTGCAATTTGCACAAGGCGTTTCGGCACCTGCCCGAGAATGGGAGTATTTGAAATTGGACGGCGAAAAGATCAAACCTCGAGATGGAAAATATGTTTTGCAAATAACGGAGGAATTATGGGAGGCAGCATATTTTGATTCCGTTCAGTTGATAGCGGTAGATCACCCAGTTGAAATTGAAATCTACACCAACGAAAAAGTCGGGCCTCCGGCTTTGGCAGAATTTCGAGTGCACACGGTTCAAAATCGTTTGCAGCCGCGATCGGTCATCGATCAAAACGGAAACGATGTTTTGGATTTGGTGTCAAAACGAGATCAGCGGTACACGCGATGTTGGAAGGAGGGGTTCAATCAAGGACTCGTGGAAGAACATTGGATAGAAGTCGACTTAAATGACGGCACGAAAGATGCAAACGAGGTCACACTGTTTTTGACTGGTTGGGTTTTTCCAACTTGCACTTCACTCAATTTAGCCATGACCGAAAACCCGCTACGACCTCGGCTCAGTCCTCCTTCGGTGCAAGTTCCAGATGAACGAGGGAAATGGATTGAGGTTATTCCCTATGCTGGCTTTCCTGGCGGCAAGACGAAAACAATTGCAATAGATCTTTCCGGGAAGTTTAAGTCGAACGATCATCGGGTTCGAATCGTAACCAACATGGAGCTTTGTTGGGATGAAGTATTCTGGACGGCGAATGCGGCGAATGCGGCGGATACGGGGAAAGCGGGGAAAGCGAAATCAATGAACTATCGATTGACCAAGCTTGATTTAATGAGAGCCGACTTGCATTATCGAGGATTTTCGGAACTTCTTTCGCAACCAAATAATGCTCCCAAACGGTTCCAATATAGCAAAGTGACGACAGAATCGATTTGGCCACCCATGTCGGGGAGTTTTACACGGTTCGGTGACGTAAAGGAACTGATCGCTGAAGCGGATGACACGCAGGTGGTTCTTGGAGCTGGAGATGAAATGACTGTCGAGTTTTCGGCAGAATCTCCAACGCTACCAAGCGGATGGAAGCGGGATTTTATCATTTACAATATAGGCTGGGACAAGGATGCTGATTTGAATACAATTCACGGGCAATCGGTAGAACCACTCCCGTTTCGCGCGATGACGAAGTATCCTTATGAGCCAGACGAATCTTTCCCCTCCGAACCAAAACATGCTGGGTTTTTGAAGCGGTACCAAACCCGCATTCAGTCGCCTGGATTGTTTTGGAATCAAGTGCGAGAAAACTAGAATGGAAATATATGTTATTGAGCCGGGGACGCGAGCCCAATGGCACTCACTTTGAGCCGCAACGCGCTAGCGTGCGGGCTGGCTGTGAATCCGGCCCTCATGCTAGCGCATTGAGGCTCAGAAAATGCAAAGTGAGGGCCAGCAAAGTGAGGGCCATTGGACGCCAGCCGCGTTCAGGACGATTGCATTTACTAACGCGGCTAGCGTCCGCGGCTCAATATTTGACATTCCGGCTGGAAGCTAATTCAAGAAAACCTTAATCATGCAATTGAAAATAGTTCGCGAAACGGTGTTGGTTAGTTTGTTTAGTTGTCTGCTCGCTCTTGCTAGCCAGCCTAGTTTTGGCGAAGGGATGGATTATCCATTAGCTGTGGTTGCAGGGCCAGACCATTCGATTTACGTTGCGGACCGAAACCTTCCTGGAATCTGGAAAATACAAGAGGGAAAGGCATCCATTTATTTTCAAGGTTCCAAAAAGTTCCGAACGCCATTAAACGCAGTTCGATGTTTGGCGATAGATAAAAATGGAAAGCTCCTTGCTGGGGACTCGTCAACACGTGAGGTCTATCGATTTGAATCGCCGGATAAACCTGTGCCATTGACCGGGGGTGGAATTGGCATTCCGACTGCTATCGCAATCGATTCACAAGGCAACCTGCTAGTATGTGATCTCGAGCTTCACTGCATTTTTCAAGTTCCGGCGTCTGGTGGCAATGCAACCGAATTCGTTAAAGTGCCTGCGCCGCGAGGGATTGCGGTTGATTCGCAGGATAGAGTTTGGGTCGTATCTCATTCGAAAGAGCCTGTCGTTCGATTCGCGAAAGACAAAACGAGAGAAGTCATCGTCAGCGAGCCCACCTTTAGTTTTGCACACCAAATCGTTGTGGACCCAAATGGAGATTGCTATGTAACGGACGGCTACGCAAAATCGATTTGGAAAATACCGGCAAAAGGAAAACCCGAAAAGTTTTTTAGTGGCGAACCGCTCAAAAATCCGGTTGGCTTAGCGATGCAAGACGGGAAGTTACTTGTGGCAGACCCTCACCAAAAGTCGGTCTACTCTCTTCCATTGCAAGGTGAGAGAACTATTCAATCCGAGCTGAAATAGCATTTATGTCGACCGCCGCCATCAAGAAAACGTACACGCCGCCGATCGGTAAACGGCTAAAGCGATTGCTTTTTGTAGTCTTTGCACTGCTGTCTTTGTTGGGTGCGAATTCGTTGTATTTAGCAACGATCACTTTTCTGGAATGGCAACGTGGTGAGACTTACCAAAACCAGTTTTATATGGCCATGTTTCTCGGGCATGTGGTTCTCGGTCTCATCTTCTTAGTTCCTTTTGTGGTTTTTGGTTTAATCCACATGCTGACGGCTCGCAAACGGAAGAACAAACGAGCGATTCGGGTCGGTTACGCGCTATTCACAGTCAGCTTAGTGGTTCTCGGTACAGGCTTGTTACTTGTTCGTGTAGGCGAAGTCTTCGATCTAAAGCACCCGACGACTCGATCGACGGTTTACTGGATACACGTCTTATTTCCAGTGGTAACCATTTGGCTTTACTGGCTTCATCGACTGGTGGGGCAGAAGATTAAGTGGAAGCTGGGCGTCGCATACGGGGCAATTGCAGTCGCTTCGGTCGCCGTAATGGTTTCCATGCATGCGCAAGATCCGCGAGAATGGAACAAGGTAGGATCGCTTGAGGGAGTGAAGTACTTCGAACCGTCGCTTGCACGGACTTCGAACGGTGCATTCATTTCAGCCAAGAACCTCGACAATGATGAATATTGTTTGAAGTGTCATCCGGACGCTTATAAGAGTTGGAACCACAGCGCGCATCGTTTCAGTTCTTTCAACAACCCTGCCTATTTAGCCAGCGTACGTGAGACACGCGAGGTTTCGCTGAAACGAGATGGAAACGTAAAGGCTTCTCGATGGTGTGCGGGCTGCCATGATCCGGTCCCATTCTTTAGCGGAGCATTCGACGATCCGAAATTTGACGACGTCAATCATCCGACTTCCCAGGCTGGCATTACATGCACGGTTTGCCACGCGGTGACGAATGTCAACTCAACTCGCGGGAACGCAGATTTTACTATCGAAGAACCATTGCACTACCCGTTCGCGTTTAGCGAGAATCCAGTACTTCAATGGGTAAATCAGCAACTGATCAAGGCCAAGCCGGCGTTTCATAAGAAGACATTTTTGAAGGACTTCCATAAGACTTCTGAGTTCTGTTCGACATGCCATAAAGTGCATCTTCCGTTCGCTCTAAATCAGTACAAGGACTTTTTGCGAGGGCAAAACCATTATGACTCGTGGTTGCTCAGCGGCGTTTCTGGACATGGCGCGCGAAGTTTCTATTATCCCGAAAAATCGCAGAAGGCCTGCGCTGGATGCCATATGCCGTTAGAGGAGTCTAAGGACTTCGGAGCCAGACTTTTCGCCGGTACCGAAGGCAGGTTCTCGATCCACGATCACACGTTTGCGGCGGGCAATACGGGCCTTCCTGCACTTCGCGGTTATCTGACCGAAGTGGAGGATAAGCATAGGAAATTCCTTGAAGGTACGATGCGAGTGGATATCTTTGGAGTCAAGGAAGATGCGAGTGTCGACAGCAAACTACTTGGCCCCATTCGGCCTGTCGTCCCACAATTGAAACCTGGATCGCAATACTTGCTCGAGACCATAGTGCGAACTTTAAAAGTCGGCCATGAATTCACGCAGGGGACGGTAGACTCGAACGAAGTCTGGCTCGACGTATCCTTACAAAGCGGCGATCGACTCGTTGGACAAAGTGGTGGAATGGATACCAAGGGTGAGGTCGATCGACGCTCTCACTTTATGAATGTCTTTATGTTAGATAGAAACGGGAATCGTATTAACAGGCGAAATCCTCAGGACATCTTCACTCCACTGTACAACCATCAAATACCCCCAGGGTCCGGACAAGTTGTTCACTATTCATTCCGTGTTCCAGAAGACTTGACACAGCCGATCACCGCAACGGTCAAGTTGCAATATCGAAAGTTCGACTACGAATACATGGAAATCGTTCACAAGCGACAACAACCGAACGACAATCCAATCGCCACGAGTGAAACCAACGTGCCAAGCCTGGTTTCGAGCACTATTTCAACCGAGCCGGAGGTGTATCGAAATACACTTCCCGTACTGACGCTCGCGACGGATACGGTTGTATTTCCAATCGAGGGATTGACCGAAGTGCCAACGAACAGCGATTCCAAAATTCCAGGTTGGCAACGCTGGAATGATTACGGGATCGGTCTATTTCTCGAGGGCAAATCTGAACTGAAACAAGCTGAGCAAGCGTTCCAAATGGTGGAAAAGTTGAATCGCTTCGACGGTCCATTAAATCTCGCTCGAGTGTATTTGCGGGAAGGTCGAATCGATGAAGCAGGCGATGCAGTTCAGAGGGCCGCAAAGGCATCCGACCCAGTGGCTCCTGAGTGGACATTGGCATGGTTCAGCGGATTAGTCAATCGCGAACAAGGACGATTGGTGGAGGCAGAAGCCAATTTTAGAAGCATTGTCGATCAAACCACCGAGGAACGTAGATCGCGTGGATTCGATTTTAGTCGCGATATCGAGGTGTTGAACACTCTCGGCCGGACACTTTTCGATCGAGCCGAGCAGTTGCGGCTCGATTCTCAAACCAAAGAACGAGAATCGTTGCTCCGCCAAGCTGCCAAACAGTTTCAACGCTCGCTTGCAATTGATTCCGAAAACATGAACGCACATTACAATTTAGGATTGATTCATGGCGCATTGGGAGAAATTGAGTTGGAGAAGAAGCATAAGTCGCTTCACCTCAGATACAAACCGGATGACAATGCCCAAGGACTAGCAGTGCGACTGGCTCGTGAGAAATACCCTGCTGCGAACAGTGCCGCCGAACCGCTGGTTATTTACCCCCTACATGCAGCACCGGAATGAGAACGGGATGAGTGATTCAGAGGTGACGAGTGTTTCATCCGAGCAACCGGAGGAACGCGACGATGACGATTCCGTCATAGGCAGAGCATTCATAGGTTCCGCAATCGTTTTCGCGTTAATCGGAATAATCGCCGGAGTCTCCTACTTTGCATTAACCAGGAAGCCGAAAGCTGCGATCGCGGTCATCGAGCCGCTTTCGCTGCCCGAGCGTCGGGAAATGCCCAAAGTGATCGTTCCTACGATAGCTTGGGTAGACATCACCGAATCGGCGGGGCTCCATTTCATTCACAACAGTGGCGCAGCCGGTGAGAAATTGCTTCCGGAGACGATGGGGAGCGGATGCGCATTCTTCGATCTCGATTCCGATGGTGACCAGGATATTCTGTTGGTCAACTCTTGCTCTTGGCCTGACAAAAGGGACACTTCCAAACCTGCAAGTACGCTTGCGATATTTGCCAACGACGGTCGCGGGTCCTTTTCGGATGTGACGAGGGAAGTTGGACTGGAAGTATCCTTGCATGGAATGGGGGTGGCTTGTGGCGACTACGACGATGATGGCCGAGTCGATCTGTTTGTGTCTTGTTTGGGCAAGGATAGACTTTTCCACAATGAAGGTGGCAAATTCATTGACGTCACTGATCATGCTGGTGTTGGGGGAGATGAAAATGCATGGAGCACGTCCAGCGGTTGGTTCGATTGCGACCAGGACGGCGATCTCGATTTGCTGGTTTGTCACTATGTCGAATGGACTCGCGAATTTGATTTGGCGCAAGAGTTCCGATTGCTTGGAGGTAACGAGCGAGCTTATGGCCGTCCACAACCTTTTGCAGGAACCTTCCCGTCTTTGTTTCGAAATGACGGCGGTGGAAAATTTAAGGACGTTTCAGCGGAGGCTGGATTTCACGTACTCAATCCTGCGACATCCGTTCCTATGGGAAAGTCACTCGGTCTGGCCTTCGAAGATTTCGATGGAGACGGCAAACTGGATTGTGTCATTGCCAACGATACGGTACAGAACTTCCTATTTCATAATATGGGAAATGGCAAATTTGAAGAGATCGGTGCGATGGCAGGTGTCGCCTTCGATGCGACCGGAGCGGCCCGAGGGGCGATGGGAATTGATGCGGCAGCTTTTCGAAATGATAATTCGGTCGGAGTAGCGATTGGGAATTTTGCAAATGAAATGTCGGCGTTATACGTGTCGAGATCCAGGAATCTTCAGTTTTACGATGCAGCGGTCGCGAACGGATTTGGACCGGCAACTCGCCTTGAATTAACGTTCGGTGTGTTGTTCCTCGATTTTGATTTGGATGGCAGGCTAGACCTATTTCAGGCCAACGGCCACTTGGAAGAGGATATTGCTAAAGTTCAAGCGAGCCAGCACTACGAGCAGCCGCCGCAACTTTTTTGGAACGCAGGAGCAGAGTACAACACCGAGTTCATTAAATGTCGAGAGAAGGAAACTGGTATTGATCTGCAAAAGCCAATGGTGGGACGTGGGTCGTCGTACGCTGATATTGATGGCGATGGCGATTTGGACTTATTGATTCTCGGTTGTGGCCAGCGACCTCGCTTACTTCGTAACGATCAGAAGCTTGGCAATCACTGGCTGAGAGTAAAATTAGAGGGAAAATCATCCAATCGCGATGCCATCGGTTCGCTCGTTGAAGTGCGAGTCGGCGATGTAATACAGTCCAGACGGATTAGTCCAACACGCAGCTATCTTTCTCAGGTGGAGTTGCCGGTAACGTTTGGGCTTGGTGTTTCAGATTCGGTCGATCGAATTGTGGTCACTTGGCCAAATGGCAGGCAACAAACCATACAGCAACCGACAGTCGATCAGCTTTTAGTTATCAAACAACCAGAATGACCTTCAGTCTGGTCAAAGGAATGGCGTCAAAGGAATGAATTCCAAAAAATTCCATTGACCCCATTCCATTGACCCTCGGAGTCCGCGCATCCGCGAATGATTCGGGCGGTACATTTCCATATTGACCTGAATAACGCAGATTCGCTATCTATCCAATTGCTAGGTTATTTCCACACGATGCGATTCCTGCCAATTCAAGGCGATCACGATGCTCCTTTCGATTGTGCTGCCAGTTTACAACGAACAAGAAGTGCTTCCTGCCCTTTTTCAGGTTTTGCCGCCTGTTTTAGCGAGAATTGGCTGCGAGTACGAATTGATCTTCATCGATGACGGCAGTCGTGACGAGACCCGCAACATTCTCAACGAAAAGGCTGAACGCGACAGCCGTGTCAAGGTACTTGGCTTCAGCCGTAATTTCGGTCAACAAGCAGCCATTACCGCCGGATTGGATTTTGCAAACGGCGATGCTGTCGTAGTCATGGACGCAGATCTCCAAGATCCTCCAGAGCTGCTTGAGTCGATGGTCGAGCAATTCAAGCAAGGTTTCGATGTGGTCTCAACACAGCGCATTGCGCGCTATGGCGAAAGTATTTTCAAAAAAGCTACCGCTTCTGCGTTTTACTCATTCATGCAAAAAGCTGTTGATGAAAGACTGCCTCCTCAATGCGGCGACTTTCGGTTGTTCAGCCGTGGCGCAGTACAGGCTATCCGCAAGTTTCGCGAACAGCACCGCTTTATGCGTGGTTTAGTCGCTTGGCTAGGATTACGCGAAACGATTATCCGATTTCACCGCCCTGCCCGAGCTGCTGGCGAAACCAAGTATTCACCTATTAAGTTAGCAAAGTTAGCATGGACGGCAATTTCGTCCTTCTCAGCTATGCCTCTCAAAGCGTGTTTGCTCGCCGGATTGCTACTTACCGTCTTTGGGATCGGTTACTCCCTGTATGCAGTCTACGCAGCGATCTTTGTAACGACAACTGCACCCGGCTGGAGTTCAATTGTCTGTTTCCAATTGCTCTTCAATGGTGCAACCCTCACCGCAGTTGGATTGGTCGGGGACTACGTCGGGCGCATATACGATGAGACCAAGCAAAGGCCGCTTTATGTGCTAGGAGACTCTGTCAATATCCAATCGTCGGGGTGCGCAAATCGAGTAGTTTGGATCAATCCTCCTGACGCGGCAGTCGATCAAAACTCGCACCTCTTTCGTCCACCCCAGGTTCATCGTGGTAGCGAGACGACCGTGCTTCAAATGGACGCGAAGCGCGCGGCATAATGAATACTACCAATTGACGCGACGCGCAAGCTAGCTGTAATCCAAAAGCAAATCACTGGTAAAGCGTCACGGCTAAGATTGAGGGTTTGATAGTAGTGGACGAGGCGACGAGTCCCTGCGATTTGCGTCGCATACGGGACTCGTTGC
>JAYTVL010000407.1:0-1400 GCA_043744075.1 Pirellula sp.
CCGCCAGATACTTGACCTTGTTCCCCTTACAAACAAGCAGGAAACTTCTGGGCTGACCTTTCTTGGCTTGATCTAAGAATTTATCTGTATTCTCACCCAGAGGTGGCAAAGAATCGTCATCATCGTCTTCGCGTGCCATCAAGTCATCCTTTGCAACCGAATTTTAGAGGATACGGGGGAATATGCTAAGACCCAAACTTCGTAATGATTGTGCCCGATTTCCAAAAAACTTGCAATCCGACGAAGCTTTTTCAAGCACCGTTGTCCGGGTGTGTCCTCTTTGTCTTGCTTCTACGACATCAGCTGCGACAATAGAATCTGCGATGAAACGAGTCGTTGTGCATGGTCATTCGGTTCGACACCATGCGTCGTGATCAGTGATAAAAACACAGTATTGGATGTATTTGTTTGTCGGCGAAAGACACGGATTTTTCGCTCCAAATCAGAAGCGTATTGTTTATCGATCTTGAACGGATGCATCGAAAACTTCATTTCGCAAATGTTCGTACAGTGGTCAGCACGGTCGATGAGCATGTCGATTTGCGCTCCTTCGTCGTCGGGTGTTTTTGCCCGGTAGATCCATGAGGATTCTTGAGTCTGAACGTTGGCAATTCCCAATGCGGCTTTGATTTGTGGAACGTGTTTCAAGCAGAGTGTTTCGAAGGCGTAGCCGCACCAGGTGGCATAGTTTCGCCCTGCTGACTTGCGAAGCCAAATGTCTGTACCGGATGTACGATTGGTTTCTATCCAGTTTAGGTAGAAGAGCGAATACTCATCGACCAAACGGTACAGTGCTTCTTTGACTTTGTTGTCGCGCGGCGGAGACTCGATTACGAACCCCGATTGAATGAGTTCCTGGAGAACGAAGGTCGATGCTCCACCGCTTTTGAGAGATGCCGCCTCCAACAACTCGGTCCGCGTCAAACCTTTTCCACTTTTCGCCAGAGCCCGCACCATCGCCTCGTGGTGAATTGCATTCTCGAACAACGCGGCATAGAGTTGCTGAAACTCGCTGACAAGTAAGCCATCTTTTGCAAAACATAAACGATCAATGTTCTGTGCCGCAGAGTGCCCCGGCTGAACTTGATTGAGATAATGGGGGACACCACCTATTGCCATGAATAGCTGGGCGATTTGAAAGTCATCCAGTCGGACGTCTCGACGCTCGAGGTACTTACGTGTATCGCCGAGCGAGAAGGGCTCGAGTCGAATCCGTAGCGTCGTACGGTTGTGAAGCCCCCCTTTCGATCCAATCACCTTTCGAATCATCCACGAAGCGGCAGATCCACAGAGGACGACGATCAGATCGTTTCGCTGGCTGGCGAAGGTATTCCAGAAATGTTCGAACGCTGCAAGAAAGCCTGAGCGTCGAGTCTCAAGCCATGGAAACTCATCGAAGA
>JAYTVL010000408.1:0-16144 GCA_043744075.1 Pirellula sp.
CCACGTAGCAGCGTCTCTCCGCAGACGCTGAAAATTGCGAGTCTCGGAGAGGCTCGCCTACATGAGGTTATACCCCCCAATTTTTGCATAGGTGCTTACTTAAGCGATTGGGGACAATCGCTCTACTCTAACTGCTGATTCGCTTCAGCACCGCGTCCAATGTTGGCTTGATCGCTGTAGCACTCGATTTGAGACCTTGCAATTCTTTTGGCCAGAGATCAATTTCGATGCGTTGTACTGCACCAGCACGACCAACGACGGTCGGTACCGAGATTGCGACATCGCGAATGCCGAAACATTGCCCGTCTTGCACTGTGCTCACCGGCAAAATGCGATGCTGATCCAAAGCAATGGCATGGATCACATCGCGGATCGCGATTCCCACCGCAAAGCCAGCTCCACCCTTCTTCGATATGCATTCTGCTCCTGATCCCTTGGTGCGTGCAAATATCTTTTCGGCTAACGTGCTGTTCCAACCTGGGTATTTGTCCAACGGCAAAGACCCAACGGTTGCACTTGACCATACGGGAACCATACTGTCGCCATGTTCTCCCAATATCAGGCCATGAGTCTGAGTTGGTGCAGTACCCAATTGCTCCGCTATCAAGGAGCAAAAACGTATCGTATCGAGCTGAGTTCCCAAGCCTAGTACTTGGCTAGGTGGTAGCCCAAGCTTTTGTGCTGCAACGAAAGTCAAGATATCGACTGGGTTCGAAACAACCAAGACAATCGCGGACGATTTTGGACCGGCTGCCTTAACTTCGTTTAGAATTCCTACGAACAAATCCGTATTGCGATTGATCAAGTCCAGGCGGGACTCGTCGGGCTTGCGCCTGAGTCCTGCTGTAATGCAGATGATGTCCGACGTTGGAATGTGTTCATAACCGCCGGACGAAATGCGTTGATCCGCTACGCTTGGGCCGCCATGCATGATGTCGAGGGCTTGGCCGGCTGCCAAGTTCGCATTCAAATCAAGCAGCGCAATCTCACGCACAATTCCTCCGCATTGCAAGGCGAATCCTGCACAGGAGCCGACTAGACCGCCACCGCCGATAATACTGACCTTCATGTTGTTCTTTTCCTGAATTAAGTTGGTTGAATGTTGATTAGCCGAAAGACGCTAACCTCCGGTTGTAGGGGAGGCAAAAACCGCGGGCTAGCGCCCAATGGCACTCACTTTGAGCCGCAACGCGCTAGCGTGCGGGCCGGAAGTCTAGGTATCGCTTGCGAATCCGGCCCTCATGCTAGCGCATTGAGGCTCAAAACTCTTAGCTTGTTGAACTATTCCGAGAGTTGCTTCATGACTTGTGCAGTTATGAGTTTGACAAGCTCTTCTTGATCGATGCCAGCCAGGGCACTTGCCGTACCCTGGGAACTTGACGCTTTAAGCACTGGGGCCATGCCTGCCATTGTTTGACTGACCGCTTGTTCCACCTTGCTTTCATTCGTTGCAGCTGGCATTGCTGGTGGTGCCGGGAACGCGCGGCGCTGAACGCCAGATTCCTTCCACGAGTTTCGAAAAATGTCATTGGCACACACGTCGCAGTTTTCATATTCTTTGGTATTGCGAGGATCGGACCAACCCCATTTTTCTTTGAGAGTCAGCAACTCGCGTTCTTCCTTTTCGCTGAAATAGGAAACGTTGCCCAACTGTCGAGCTAACATCAAGATTCGGCAATACGCATCGAGAATCTCGGTCCACCAATAAGCTTGTTCGACATCGATGCCGTAGCTGACCGTTCCATGGTTGGCCAGAATGATCACATTCGTTTTCTCGACAAAGGGTAGAATCGTTTCCGCAAACGCTTTTCCGCCTGGTGTCTCGTACCGGGTTATCGGAACGTCGCCGAGAAACACTTCGACTTCTGGCAAGACGCACTGAGGAATTGGCTCACGAGCTACTGCGAATGCGGTCGCATGAGGTGGATGGCAATGAACGACGCTTTTGATATCGGCTCGCTTCTTGTAAATCTCCAAGTGCAAGAGGGCCTCGCTAGATCGCTTCTTAATCCCGGACGTCTGTTTGCCACTCATATCCATCGTGCATATGTCTTCGGTCTTCAAGAATCCTTTGCTGTGCATTGTAGGAGTGCACAATACTTCGTTCTCGCCGATCCGGACGGTGATGTTGCCGTCGTTTGCCGCGGCAAAGCCTTTGTTGTAGAGCCGACGGCCCATTTCGCAAATGTCTTGTTTGATTTTGTGTGCATTCATGTGTGTTGAGTCTCTGGTGAGTATTAATAGGTCTGTGGGGAATTTGTCCGGCTGAGGACAGCCGGGCCTACGTGAGTTATGGAAGTACTACGTTTAGTTCGTCAATGATGGCAGCGTTGTAGGCGTCGACTGGCTTTTGAGTGGGGCGAAAGGGTTGTGCAGCTTCCGCGCCGTCGCTCACAGCGATGACGGAACTCTCCGCTGCACCTAAGTCGTCCCAAACAACGACAAGATCTGGATCGCTCGGTTTTTTTCCAACCAGAGTTTCACCATATGCTTCTGCAGTTTTGAGGGATGCACCAATAAAACTTGGGTGAGCCCGGCTAAGTGTGACCGTTCCATTGACTTGATAAAGTTGCATCTTACGTTCCGATTTCGATCAAGATTGGTTTTGCAGGTGTTGAAAAAAGCGTCTTGCCGCATTGCAAGTCGATGGAACATGCCAAGTTTTCGCCGATAGTATCAATACGTTGACGGGGACCTCACGCAACACTTGCTCGAGTTCCGGCCAACTTGAAACGACGGCTGGTCGCAACCGATCGTCGCGAGCTGCTTGCCAACAAGTTGCATGTGGCGAGCCAACGATTGCGATCCCGGCTTGATGCCCAGCCCGTAAGCCACTGGCGATTGTTCGTAATGCAGTTGAATCGTCTGTGGATACTTCAACAACGTTTGCTTGTTTTGGACAAAGCTGTTTCGCGATCGACGGCATCCATGACGGCGTACCTGCGACGAGCAACCGCCGCGGATTGGTAGCTACCGGTCCGGCAGTCTTGACCATCTCATTCTTGGTTGAAGCGGCTGATTGGCCTCGAACGATTTCAACTTTCATTTCCTTGCAATATTCGCGGGCTGCCGGCGTCAAGACGGCGGACTTCTCAATTTCAAGAACTTGAATGTCTAGCAGTTGGTTCTTGAGGGACTGGAGGCTAACAACGCGATCCGAAAGGCTTAGTGTTAAAGGCTGCGGCGTCGGTGGCTGGGTCAACGCATTGTCCAAAGACGTAGCGCCACTGGTCAAGGTGGCAAGCACCCGACGGACTATACTTTCTATTTCGGCAGCGTTTGGTTTCAATTGAAAATGGACCGTTGAAAATAGATAGTGAAATTCGCCGTAGCATAGGCTTCCAGCCTGTGAACCGAAGACCTCAGACCGAAGACCACAGGCTGGAAGCCTAAGCTACGTCTAAAAATCGATCAGGCCAAGAACAGACCAGCGAATAGGGCTGTTCTCCACACCAAATGTTTCTCGCACCGCCCCACCATCGCTGGTAAGCATAACCGTTTCGCCACGTCCTGCACCAAGTTGATCGACAGCAATCAAAGGTGGGCCATCTGGGGTCTTTCCGTCTGCAAGCATTGGTTGGCAAATCAAAAGCTTGAGGTTCTCCAAGCTTGGATGTTTGACCGTTGAAGTTGCGTTTCCGAGTACTATTGCTGATTGCATAATAAGTGAATCCATAACCCGTTGCGTAAGCGAGGGATGAGCGTCCGTCCCTCGCTCACGCTTCGGGTTACAATTGGTTAGCCCCTCCCAAAACGTGCAGGTCTTCGATTAAGGAACAACGTCGTTCTCGCGTGAAAGTCAGCGGCGTCGTCACTCCCTCGCCTGTTGGCCCAGCTATGGAGAAGGAAAGGTAGCCTTCGCCGCCTAAACCCAAGGATGCCATGCATGGGCCATTTTTCACAAACAACGTGGTGTCCATGATGCGTCCCATCTTGGTCATGTTTCGCACATTGCGTGAATGGATGATGCTAGTGTGGCGGTATCCGTGTTCGGCTTGTTGTGCCAACCGAACGGCTTCATCAAAATCACGGCATCGAACAAACGGAACGAATGGCATCATTTGTTCGGTGTGAACAAATGGATGATCCGAAGTGGTCTCACCGAACAAAAGTTCAACCGTAGGATCGACCGTCCTTCCGGCAGCCGCGGCCAACTTGATCGCATCTTGGCCCAATAGTTCTTTTCGAGCAGCATAGTGCTTGTCTGAACCCTCACCGACAACTTGCAATGCCGCTTGAGTCAGCCGATCGACCTCGGTTGCGGACAATCGCACGGCACCGGCACGTTCCATGGCGGACATCATCGCATCGAATACACTGCCCACAACAAAGACTTCCTTTTCGGCGATGCAGAGCAAATTGTTATCGTATGCAGCTCCTTGAATAATGCATCGGGCGGCCAAGTCGAGGTCGGCTGTTTCGTCGACGACCACTGGCGGATTACCGGGGCCCGCGACCACTGCTCGCTTGCCACTGTTCAATGCAGCTCGAGCGACTGCTGGTCCACCCGTAACGCAGATGAGTGCAATACTGCGGTGCTTGAAAAGTTGTTGCGCTGTTTCCAGCGTTGGCTCGCATATAACACAAATGAGATTGTCAATTCCAAGGTCCGCATGGATCGCTTGATTGAATCGCCGAACACCTTCCGCAGCGACTCGTTTGCCGCTTGGGTGTGGATTGACAACAAGGGAGTTGCCACCAGCGATCATGCTTACAGCGTTTCCAGTGATCGTAGGCAGCGAATGGGTGACCGGCGTGATGGCACCGATCACTCCAAACGGTGCGTGTTCGATGACGGCTAAACCATAGTCGCCGCTGAAACACTCCGTTTTAAGGAATTCCACGCCAGGAGTCTTCTCGCCAAGCGTCTTTAGCTTTTCGATCTTGTGTTTTAGTCGACCGACTTTTGTTTCCTCCATCTCCATTGTGCCGAGCTCGACGCAGTTGTCGATTGAGATCCGACGGATGTGATCAATGATGCGCCGTCGATCAGCGATGGAACGTTCTTGAAGTTGTTCGAACGCGGTACGGGCTGCGCGAACAGCCTCATCGACGTTGTTAAACATTCCAAATCGACCTGTGGCCGAGCTGGATGATCCGGACGATGCCGCCGTTGAGCCGGGCGAAACTGCCATTGAGCCGAGCGAAGATTGCTTGTTTCTGACTTCGCTAAGGACTTGTTCAACAACAGAGCGAATAAGATTTTCGTTGATTTGCATAGGTGTTTTTCGACGTTCTTATTGACGTTTGTAGACGTTGTTTTTTTCGATATGAACGGTGTCGACAATGCCAATGATGACACAGTCGACTGGTAGCTTGCTCGTCTCGGGAGTGAATCGAGCGCTGCTTCCTTGAGTGATGAGAACCATGTCACCGACCCCAGCGCCGAGCGTGTCAACCGCGACAAAGGTTCGACCGGTTGTAACCAACTCAGAACGTTTTTTTGGCTCCAGACGAAAGGGTTCGACGACAAGCAGCTTTTGGCCGACCATCGTTTCCACCTTTTGTGTGGAGACAACTGCTCCTGTGACTTTAGCAACGAACATGATTCGGTCTCGTGTGGTGACTGAGCATACGGTAAATTCCGCTTACTCTTTTTTACTTTGGATTGCGGCGACTGTTTGACGAGCCACAATCAATTCTTCATTGGTAGGCACGATCCAAATCTGGACCTTGCCTTGGGAGTCGTCGATTCGACGCTCAGTTGAACCGCTGGCATTGCTGGTTTCGGACAAGCCAATCCCAAGATCCTCAAGTCCTTGGCAAACAGCTTGACGAATGCCTACGCCATTTTCACCGATACCGCCTGTGAACACGATAGCGTCAGCACCTCCTAGAGCCATCAGCATGCCACCCATCTGTCGACGGATGTCTGCTACATAAACATCGAGTGCCAATTTTGCTTCGCTGTTTCCCGCGACCGCCGCTTTCTCCAGATCGCGTACATCGCCTGATAGTCCGTTCGACATGCCAAGCAAGCCTGCTTGGGTCGACAGCAAATGAAGTAATCGTTCTAGCGTCAAGCCAGTGTGCTCCATCATCAGTGGCAAACTATAAGGATCGAGGTCGCCAACACGGTTGTTTTGAGGTAGACCTGTTTGTGGACTCATTCCCATTGTGGTTGCCATGCTCTTTCCATCGCGAATCGCGCACAACGACGAGCTACCACCTAGGTGACACGAAATGATGCGAGCATCAGAACGCCCTAACAATTGAGCCATGCGCCAGCCAATGTAGCGGTGCGAGGCTCCATGGAACCCCCAGCGTCGGATTGGGAGCGCATTGGCAATGCTTGCCGGTATGGCATAGCGTTTCCATGCTTCTGGAATCGTCTGATGGAAATCCGTTTCAAACGCAGCCACCAATGGGATATGCGAGGACATGCTTGCAAGCTGTTTCATCGCAGCCATATAAGGCGGGTTATGTGCTGGAGCAACGGAATTCATCTCGTCCATCGCAGCCAAAACCTTATCATCGATTCGTTGGACTCCAGACATGCGCCCGCCGTGGACCGCTTTAAAGCCGATTGCACTGATCTCCGAAGCATTCTGCAAACAACCATGAGTTGGATGCGTCAACTGAGAGATGCACGCTTCGACCGCAGTACCATGGTTTGGAACCGACTGAGTCAACTCACCGCGATAATCACCGATCTCAACGAAACAGCGACTCTCGGGGGAACCAATGCGTTCGACACCGCCGCGCGCGAGCTGCCGCTCGTTGGACATATCGAACAATCGGTATTTGAAACTGGTTGAGCCTAAATTGGCAACGAGAACCTTCATGGCTGATCTGTCACTCCGTTACGAACGACTACTTGAAGAAAGCGGCAATAAGACCTTCGGCTGGTCGTGGGATGATATGGCTGCTAACCAACTCACCCACTTGTGAGGCTGCTGCGGCACCTGCTTCGACGGCTGCTCGAACGCTGCCGACGTCGCCGCTGACCATGGTGGTTACATAAGCGCCGCCGATATCGACTCGCTTGACAATTTCGACATTCGCCGCCTTGGCCATCGCGTCGGTTGCTTCGATCAATGCCAAGAGACCTTTGGTTTCAATCAATCCAATTGCATTTTGCATTTTGTTTAAACTCGTGTAATTTTCTTGTGTAATTGTTAGTTGGTCTTGAAGTAGGTCCTGCCTGCCGGGCAGGATCCGCGATTCCGACTGATGTAGGTCCTGCCTGCCGGGCAGGATCTGTGAGACACTGCTTGCTAGCAAGCAGCGCCAGCTGCACTACTCAGCCGAGGCCGATGGTGAATTAACTTTGAGAACTTTGTAAAGATCATCGTGTGGTCGAGCAATCACTTGGACGCTCATCACTTGGCCGATTCGCCCAGCAGCTGCTGCGCCCGCATCGGTAGCTGCTTTGACAGCCGCGACATCGCCGGAAACAAACGCGGAAACCAGTCCGCTTCCGACCTTGTCCCAGCCGAGGAACTTGACGTTCGCGGCCTTCATCATCGCATCGACCGCTTCGATCAAGGCGATAAAGCCTTTCGTCTCGATCATGCCGAGCGCTTCATTTACTTTTGCCATAAAAACTTTCTCCAAAATGGAAGGAAACTAAGTAGGTAAAACATGTGGATTGGGTGAACCGCGTGCTCAAGTCGCGTTTCGACTTTGTTGCGTTTTTTAACGCGGCTAGCGCCTGCGGCTCAATTAGTGGTCGTGGCATTTACAGGGTTGTTGTTTCTTTAGTTCAATCGAAAGAGCTCGATCCAAGTCGCAAGCATTCCCCTCATCGGTATCGATATGCACCTCAAGTTTGGCGAACGAGTCTTCTCGCACCAACAGGTCTTCGAAAGTTACTGAGCACTGATGCGATTTGACACTCAGCGACATAAAATCGCCGTTCTTAACACCGTAATAGACCGTATCTTTGGGCCCCATATGAACATGGCGAGCAGCCCGAATTACACCGTGAGTCAATTCAACTGCACCGGCAGGGCCAACCAGCACACAACCTGGCGTGCCTGCGATATCGCCACTATGGCGAACCGGTGCATCGATCCCAAGGGAAATGGCATCGGTATACGCTAGTTCCACTTGGCTGGCTTTGCGAGTCGGACCAAGCACGCGGACATTGGGCAACATTCTACGACGCGGACCAACGATCATGACCGTTTCCGCTGCGGCAAAGAACCCATCTTGATAGAGCCCCTTTTCCGGCGTCAGCTTCTTTCCAGAGCCAAAGAGCTTTTCAACGTGCTCGTCAGTTAAGTGAATATGCCGAGCGGAGATACTAACTACTAAGTTCGGCTTGCTGGAGTCCGTCTGAGAAGCGGAGTCGGTTCGGCTTCCGCCGAGCGCTCTTTCCACGGCCGATCTTACCAATGATTCTACTATTCGGGGGTCTAGGTTCTGGAGTGCTGTAGTCAAGGTATTATAACGCTGGTTATTGATTGGATCTCGGAGGTGTGCTCAAGTGCATTTCCTCGGTGCGAAGAAGCCGAACTTGCAAGGATCAGCTGGACATTGGATTCCTCGACTTGGTTTCGCCACTTATCATTTAGTTCATCATCGACCACGAGCGTATGGACTTCCGACCATGCACACAAGCGAGCCAAACTGCATCGCCCAAATTTGGAACTGTCCGCTACAATAATCGTGCGATCAGCACATTGCATCATCGCCCGCTCGGTTTCGACCAAAAGCATGTTGCTGTTGTAAAAACCCCTAACGTTTATTCCGGCAATACTCAAAAAAGCCTTTTGAACGGTGATCGACTGGAGCATTTGATTTGCAAAATTTCCCAGCGTTACGCCCGTCCTGTGATGGAGAGCTCCACCCAGCAAGACAAGGTCGACCGAGTCACAGGATGAGAAAAGGTTTGCAACCGGCAGCGAGTTGGTCACTATCTGCAGGGGACGGCCAATGAGTTGCCGCGCAAGCTCGTAAGTTGTGCTGCCACCATCCAGCAAAAGCGTATCGTGGTCATCGATCAATTTGGCCGCAGCTTCCGCGATGCTACGTTTCTTGTCCCATTGTCCTGGGTTTTTGTTGGTTTCGAACTGTTTGACCGCTGTGGTCGGCCCTGTAGAAAACACACCACCATGCGTTCTTTTAGCTTCGCCAGAGTCCTCAAGCGCTTCTAGATCGCGGCGAATCGTTGATTCGCTAACGTCCATGGCGTCTCTGAGATCCGGAATCGAAACGAAGCCATGTTCGCGAATCAATTCTCGCAATTTGACGCGCCGGACATTCGATCCGTTCAGGTGGCTAGCGGGGATCATAGGCAACAAAAAAGAGTGCGAATCGATTCCAAAACAGAAAACGAAAAAACCAAAAATGACTGAAAAACGTCACGCTCACTCTAGTATGTGTCAAATTCCACCATATTTCAACAGCTATTTGCCAAATCAAGGAAACAAAAATTCGCATTACGACGAATTTGTTGCTGCTGACGGCTTAATTCTGTCATTCCGACAATAAACCCAGATCAAATGACCTTGCAGAACAATGAAATTCCTATTGTGATTTGTCTTCTCATCGTCCTGCCTCAATCGTCCTGTCAAATCCTTCCAGCATGCGGTAGCAAAACGATGTTGCCAGAATGATGCGCTAAATTTCGAGCCTCAATGCGCTAGCATGAGGGCCAGATTTGCAAGTGATTCCTAGCCTTCCAGCCCGCACGCTAGCGCGTTGCGGGGCAAAGTGAGTGCCATTTGGCATAAAGCCCAAAGGATGGTCCCTCGCTAATGCGTCGGGTTGTGAATAATCCAAGCGTAGGTAGCTGAATTCGTGAGAATTCAGTTACGTGCCTGTAGAACTGGGGATTCCTCGAACCGGGTTGCTGTTTGGACCGTAAAGGCCATTCAAGCCGTGCGATAGACGCTAGATGTAGTTTGCCATTGCGGCTATTCTATTTGTCCCAATCCCCATACAGCTCGATTCAACCCGAACTCAAGTACCCATGAGCGAAACTTATCTGTCCGCGGAATCCGAAGAAGAAGTATTTGATTCGACAAATTTTTCTGTCATGTCGCTCTTTGGTTTTTCCCTCGCGATTGCAGGGATTTTTTCACTTCAGTATGTCCACATGATGCCGGTGGCAATCCTTGGTGGACTCCTTGGTGCCGCTGTTCTCATTCTGGCGAAGAGATTCCAGCTAAGTTTCTTCTCCAAAACTTTGGGGTTCCTTGCACTGGTTATTGCTTCTATCACGATATCCTACACGCAATTCTACCGTTCGATTGAGAACAACTACGAACTTGCTCAAGCTCGCAAAGTCGCAGACGCCTATTTAGAGAATCTATCCAAAGGTGATACAGATAAAGTTTTCTTTCTCGTCGGCTTTCCTCCTGAAGCAAGTCAAGAGATGCCTGGTGTTGAACCTCAGTCACCGACAGTGAAAGCAATGAAGCGATTGCGTGAGGATCCTGCGCACTTGGAAATTATCGGACGCAAAAAACCGCCACAATGGGTCTTTGTATCTGTCGAGTCCGAGTACGGATCGAAAGACGGACACACATACAAACTCATCTACAAGGACGAGGGACAAACCAATCCGCCTATCTATGCCCTTTTCGCTCGTAAAAACTGCTCAAAATACGATAAGAAGAAGACAACGGTTAACTGGTTCATCGACAAGTTAGAAACCGCCAAGAAGCCGTAGAAATGTGCCCGGATGCCGCGAACTCTAATCAGTCTTGGTGCAAACCTCGGCAATGTTCGTGAATCGATGCAGGCTGCAAAACGCTTGCTCCAAGATGCGTTTGGCTCCGCAAATCTCCTTCCGAGCCATCTCTACCGAACGCCACCTGTTGGCGGCCCTGGTGGACAAGGTGATTTTCTAAACGCAGTCGCTGCAATCCAGACCGAAGCTTCTGTTTGGGAAGTCTGGGAGACAATCAAGCGAATTGAGTCGGCGCTGGGGCGTCAACGTCAATTGCGATGGGAAGCGAGACGAATCGATATTGACCTATTGTTATACGAGCAACAGCGCATCTGGACGCCGCATCTTAAGATTCCTCATCCTCGCATGTGCATGCGAACATTTGTCATCGTCCCTGCTTATGAGATTGTGCCTGATTGGATCGAACCGGTAACGGGCTGGAGTATTTTCAAACTTAATAATCACCTCAAATGCTCACTCAAATATGAATCTGCAATCCGTGTCATTTGCCAAGATGAAGAACAGTCGCTGCGATTGCAACGTGAGTTCGCAGTTACCTCAGGCCACGATCAAGTGAGTCTGACGTGGGAGGCAGCGAACCCGCAGCAACTACGCGACAACGATTCAGTTCACAAACTTACTATTGCCGCTGTCGCTTCACCTGATCCAACAACTGTTCTTTGGGAGGATTACAGCAAACCTTGGGTTCGGGCGCTTAACCTGGAAACAACTGTCTCAATGAACGCAAGTGAAGTACGATGTATCCATGGACCGAGGTATTTAATGCCAGCCGATGATGCAAAGTGGGCAGTCCATGAAATCATCGCAGCGGATCAAGCCATGCGATGCTGGGTCGAAATCGACGATGAATTCTGAAGCGTTGCCGGATGCAAGCGCCTAATGGCACTCACTTTGAGCCGCAACGCGCTAGCGTGCGGGCCGGGAGTCAATGGACGTGGACGTCCCACATCTTGGCTGAACCTCTATGAATTTCCATGTTCGTTTCCGGATAAGGTCTAGTGAACTCTATTTTATCCCAAGCATCTTGGCTAACGCTTGTAACGCGGTTTGCCAACCTGGACGCGTTTGAAGATAAGTTTCCCACCAATCCATCATAATGGGAACGATCTCCGTATGAAGCTCCTTGTCTTGTGGGACAGGAATATGCCACTGTTCGATAGCAAGCTCTGCTACCGACTCATCGCACTTGCTCAATTCCATCACTTCGGCGACAGCCAGAATCGGCGGTAGCATGGCCAGCGGGGCTAGCCGTGCGAGCAGGTTGGCACCGATTGTTTCGCTGTGGATAGGCAAGTCCAATTGAAGCTGTGATAGGAGCCAAGCCAACCGAACAACCTCAGGCAATTCGACCATGGGATTGGTCAAGACCGCCTCGATACGAACAAGGTTTTGATCGATGTGAGCGAACCCGGCACCTCCTAAAATCGGCTGCAACAGAACCACTCGGGCTTCTGAAACGAGAAGGTCCTTTTGCGTTAGCCGTCCGAGATGTGCTATTAAACCCTGTCCAAAGCCAAGCCAGTGCTCTTGGAGAGGTCTCGCTCGCAATGGAAGCTGCTCATTGAATTTTGGAAAAAACTGATTGTATGCTGCTTCGATATCAGAGATAAAACCCGCTAATCGCGAGATTGCAGCTTTGTCACCAACCCGAATTGCTGCTTTCCGCATGACCACTTGTGCCAACTCGGTGTTTGAATCAATAATGGCGGAATGGCCAACCAAGAGTGACCAAAAGCGAGCGGTGTCAAAAGGCGCTGCGGTTTCGATCCATTTCCCCAGTCCCAGCGCGTATACGCCAATTGAGTCAGCAACACGAGCGTCTGCAAGCTTGTCACCATACGCACAAATGGACTGGGCGGCATGCATCGCGCTCGTCGAAGCGTTCGGAGTCCAGGTCAAAAGCATTATTCAGCAGGCTTGCTTGAGTCGCGTGAGACCACTTGTTCGCTGATCCACTGTTCCAATTCCTGCCAATCCACAGGTGGCAACTTGCTGAGATCCGGACGGAGCGCAACCGCGTCGTGAATGTAGACGTGTTGGATTTCCTTTTGTGATTTGGCTGTATTCCAATGTAGCAGAATTCGGACGCACGAACTGAGGGATCCTCGCACTTCAACCTCGTAGCCGCACAGCAACGGCACGTCCAGCCAACCGAACTGCCGTGCGGCCAAAGCTGGAAATTCCGCGTCCAAGTCTCGTGTTACCGTAAAGACAGCACTGGCCACATCGGTAGAATCAATACCATTGCGTCGGATAATTAGTGCCAAAAGCTGACGTGTGGCCTTGAGAATCGCTTCACGCGTGTTAGCTTCGACGGTCGTTGCACCGCGAACTCCACGGCACACCGTGTTTTCCGACATCCATTAGTCCTTTTCAAATCCGAGCATTTACCGAAAATTCAACTATTTAGCATTGTGCCGGAAATAATTGTTTGACGCGGACGGGACAATGGTCCCATCCTACGTAGCTTGGGACCATTGTCCCGAGCAATTTCCGACAGTAAAACTGCACGATTCTTTTACGCGAACTCGCTTTACCATCGGTCCAACACGTTACCCAATTTCCAAACACCTGCAATACCTTGAACCCCTTTTCTGTGGCTTTGCAGCCAAACCACGTACAACTACACCCGAATCCCTGTCCAAAATCGCTGTCCAAATGCAAACTGACGAACCCACTGTTTTAGCCCACGTTGCGTCCGACCCGAGTAATCTATCGGAATTCGACCCGAAATTGTTCTCTCTCCTAATCGTCGACAACGATCCGGCTCACGCTCGAGCAATGACCGAAAGTTTGGAGCGAACCGGCTACCGCTGCACCGTGGCGACCAGTGGTCCGGAAGGCAAACGGATGCTCGAGCAAAACACCTACGACGTGGTTATCACTGACTTGATGATGAATGAGTTTGACGGCATGCAAGTCTTGGCACTTGCCCGCCAACTAATGCCCGACTGCCAAGTAGTGATGGTAACTGGCCACGCGACCGTGACCAAAGCCGTCGAAGCGATGCAGCTAGGCGCTTTCAACTTCCTCGAAAAACCGATCACCCCAAATCGACTTCGAGCCATCGCAGCTAAAGCAGTTGAGTCAGTTCAACTCAAGCAAACCAACATCGAATTGCGACGCCGTCTAGACGAAAAATTCGGCTTTGAAGGGATCGTGTACTCAGGCCCTCAAGTGCAATCGCTCATCGATCGGCTTAAACGCATCGCACCGACCGACGCGACCGTGCTCATTACAGGCGAAAGCGGGACCGGCAAGGAGCTAATCGCTCGAGCCATCCATCAAAACAGCCCTCGCAAAAACAAACGCTTGGTCGCCCTCAACGTGCGGGCTGTCTCCGAAAACCTAGTGGAGAGCGAAATGTTCGGCCACGTGCGAGGTGCGTATACCGATGCCGTAACAGATCGCGAAGGAGCGTTTCAGTATGCGGACGGCGGTACGTTGTTTCTCGACGAAGTTGGCGATATGCCGATGAGCACCCAAATCAAACTGCTGCGTGTTCTGGAAGAGCATCAAATCACTCGCGTCGGTGACAACAAACCGATCAAAGTAAACGTGCGATTGATCTCAGCAACTAACCGTCCGCTCGAGAACATGATCGATGCCGGGGAGTTTCGCAACGATCTCTACTACCGGTTGAAAGTAGTAACCGTTCACCTGCCAGCGCTTCGAGAACGCCGTGATGATATCATTCCGCTGATGGACCATTTCCGAAAGACGTTTATTAAGCGTCATAGTCATGGACCATGCAATTTTTCTCCTGCTGTAACTCGCAAGTTTCATTCTTATGATTGGCCGGGCAATATTCGACAGTTGAGAAACTTCGTTGAGACAATGGTGGTACTCGACACAGACGGACGATTGGATCTCGATGATCTGCCGCCTGAACTGATTGAACCAGGCATGGACACTTCGAGCGAAGTGTTGGCCGGCGCCATTAGTGAAATGGGGGTGACAGAATCCGCAACTGGCCTTCATCTTCCTAGCGAGCTGATCGGCAAGACGATGGACGATATCGAACGCTGGGCTATTGAGGAAACGCTCAGGATGACGGCGGGTAACCGCGAGGAAGCGGCTAAGATCCTCGATATCGGAGCAAGAACTCTTTACCGCAAACTCGACAAGTACCGTCAGGATTAGTTTTCGCATGGAACCTGACGATGAACTCTGTTTGTGTTTCCATGTTTCTTGGCGCAAGGTGATTAACTACATTCGTATTCATCGCATCAAGACACCGAGCATGCTCAACGAATGCGGTGGCGCTGGCACAGGCTGCGGCTGGTGCCGAAAACAACTCGAGAAACTGACGATTGAGGTGAACAACGTACCACCGCAGGCATGCGATATCGAAGCGTGGCTCAAGGATCGATCACCCAACAAGCAAGTCTACGCAGCCGACCGAGAAAAGTACCGCGCGAAGTAGGCCCTGCCTGGGCTGTGCGACAAATAGCAATTTATGAAAAATGCGTTGATGCGAGTTCTGTTCCGTTCTGCGATCTGGCTTTTCAGGTTGGTCGGGGGCTTGTCCCCCACCAACCTTGTTTTGGCGATCTAACGGCGTCACTCGCGAATCGACCCGTTCCCCTCGGCTTTGCCCTCCGGAGGCGGGCAAAGCCGAGGGGAACGGGAGTTGGAACCCCAAGTGTTTGCTAGTACGCCAAAACGCATCCGTCGGGGGCAAGCCCCGAACGGATGGGCTAGCGATATTCACAACTCTATTGTTGTTCGGAACAAAAAAGACTCGATATAAATCAGAAAGAAATATCGAAACTGCTATTTGTCGCACAGCCCAGGTCCTGCCTGCCGGGCAGGACTTTTGCATTGTATTCACTCGTTTTTGTCAGAAACGATCCGATTTCCTACACAACAAAAACAAAAAAATCACTTGAGCTTGAGGTCAAAGTCCTTCTTATTTTCCCCCTTTTTGATTTCGACTTTAAGCTCGGACGCCTCATTGTATTTCACAGGTAAGACCTCCTCCATTATTTCTTGCTCAGGGCTGTTAGGTGTGTCGTAAAGCTTTTTCTTGCCGACCACTTTGGGAATTCGAATCTCCACTTTGCATTCACCAATTGCGGCTTCTGACGAGTATTTTCCATCTTTAATTTCAGTACCTGCCGTCGGTCCTTTTCCGCTTATGGGAACAAACGAAATGGCTCCCTTTGCGGTTGGCTTGCCGTCGACGCTGACAGTTCCCGAAATTTTCGCAACATTGGACTCTGGTCCGCATCCAACCAAACAACCAACCATCGCGATGCTATTCAAGAAGCCAAAAATCGTTTTACGATTCAAAAGAAGTTCTCCCAATATGAATGAAGTTGTGAAAGTGCTATGTTCTTAGGCGAGCAGAAGACATCTGCGAACGGTACGAATGGGAGAGCGAGGCTCCCGCCGAGTTTGGCTTTGGGCCTCGATCATAAGTCGGGCTGAACCGGACGCTAGCGCGTTCCGGCTGATTAGCCGAAGGGCGCTAGCCCACGGTTTGCGGCCCATGTTGTG
>JAYTVL010000409.1:0-16112 GCA_043744075.1 Pirellula sp.
CTCATGATTGTGATTCGCGAGCCCTAGCTGTTTCAAATTGTTCTGGCACTGCATTCGACGAGCGGCTTCACGTGCCGCTTGAACGGCTGGCAACAGCAATCCAACCAAAATCCCTATAATGGCAATCACAACAAGAAGTTCAACAAGCGTGAACCCTTTCGCTAGAAATAAAGACCTTTTCACCGAAACACCTCTTTCCAAAGAAAAAAATACACCTAAACAACTTGAAAGCCGCATTCAGACTGGTCACAAATGACTCACTACGTAACGCGACATTTTTCGTGTGTTACCGCATTATTTGGTTTGCTGATCATTTTCGCAACTGATTTCCCAGAAAGATTTTGCCAAATTCTTTCAATTAAGTCAGGATTTTTTGGCTGACGAGGCACGGGAGAACGGTTTCACGGCAATTCTATGAAGGTTTCTGGCGTATTGAATTCCATTACCGAACCTTTTTCGAATTTCCGATTCCGGTAATTATTTTCTGGAATTTTTCCAAGAAGTCGATTCCGACGTTTTAAACACATCTCTACATCCACCGGGTGCGGGAACAGTTGAGGACAACTGCTCTACGATGTCGCCGAATGCATCGCATGTTCTGCGAAATCCAATCTCGCAAAGTCATTCAAAACTAGACGACTCGGATACCACTTTTCTACGTGCGACCTAAGTTTCGATAGCCGAGATTCTGTAATCCTAAATCGATTACCCAACGTCGATATCTGATCGGCTGTTAGCATCGCTCGCAATCTTAGACAAGCTGGACCACCGCCGTTTTTCATGCTTTGATCGAGCGATACGTACCGAACTCGCCGTATCGGATTGTTGTCGTCTTGCTCCCACCTTTGAATCAAGCCTGAAACCAATGGCGATTCAAGGCACTGAGATGGACTAATCATTTCCATCTCTTGCGAATCGACTGTCAGTAACTGGCTATTGAAAAGGTACGTTCGTACCGCTTCCTCTAAAGGTAACTCACTTTCGGAAATACAAAGCCCAAGGAATGGCTCGCCCATCTTTGCAATGAATTTCCGCTGAATGGTCTCAATTATTTGTTCGCTGTTTTCGAATGCATGTTCATGATAAATCATCACATTGCTATTGCTCATCGCAATAACATCGTTGTGAAAAACCCCAGCATCGATCGCCCGAGTTGTCTGCTGCACGAAAACGCAATTTTCATCCCGAAGTTGTAGCAAACGTGCGACTTGTCGGGCAGCTAACTCAGATTGCCGCGGCATAAATTCAGTTGGATGCGGTTCGTTGGATGGCCCGTAAACGAAAACATGAATCGCCTTTCTGCCGTCCCGACTGCAGAGCCGCATATGGTTGGCTGCACCCTCATCTCGCAATGCAAAGACCGAGGGCAGAGGCTCGTGAATTTGCGAATCACCTATGGGTCGAAACATCTCTCGCAGCTGGTCGCGACGCTCTACCGCCTCTTGGCCTCGATGCAGATTGCTGCATAAGTTTGCGGGTACAATGTGAACGCAACCGTCCAACGTGTCGCTCGATGGTGCTACCGTGGCTGCGTTGGCGGTCCACATGAATGCCGAACTGTATGCTGCAGACAAAATATTCGGCACCTCTTCAAAACATCGCTTTAAAATGTCGCTTCGGTCCCCTGAATACCCAACGGATTCAAGCCATCGCCAATTCGGACGCTCTGGCGGTGGCAGGAAAAATTGCGGAATTCCCATTCCTGCCACAAGTTCCATTTTCGCTAGCCCCTCTAGCGCAGCCTCCCGTGGATTGGATACTAAATTTTTGCTTGCCAAGCTAGCCGTGTTCCCAACACCCAGGCCACCAAAATGATGCGTGGGGCCAATCATTCCGTCGATATTTATTTCAATATTTTTTGGCATCTTCTTCAAAATATTTCTTGCAAACCGGGCGGCAAATTTCCATGTGCAGTAAGTTCATGATTCTCGATCGATGCCACCGGATAACTGCAATAGTCAGTCGCAAAATAGCCGCTTGGTCGATGATTGCCGCTTGCACCCGTACCACCGAAAGGCAGCCTCCCACTTGCGCCCGTTGTTGGCGAATTCCAATTGATGATACCGGCGCGAACGTGGTTCACAAAATGGTGAAACGCTGATGGATCGTCACTTAGTAGCCCCGCTGCTAGCCCATATTTCGTTCGATTGGCCATTTCAATCGCTTCATCCAAGTCATCTGCGAAAGTGGCCGTTACCAAGGGGCCGAAATGTTCCTCGTCGCTCGGTATTTGATTGTTTCGAACTACTACTAGTCCTGGAGTTAACATCGCGCTGCAGTTCTCGCTGGCTCCCGCTTCGTTCAGTACCGTTGCTCCGTTGGCTCGCAGATCATCTTGGGCTGCGAGAATATTTGCGGCTGCTTGGTTGGAGACGAGAGTTCCCATGAAGGGTTGACGCTCGGCGAGAGGATTACCAACATGGATTTTCGCAATCGATTGGCTTAGATCGTCTAAGAACCGAGCGTTTTCAGAGTAATTTACAATGATCAGTCGCCTTGCGCAGGTGCATCGCTGACCGCTCGTGATGTAAGCCGACTGAATAATGGTCGTGATTGCAGCTTGTTGGCTCTTGATACGGTCGACAACGAGGGGATTGTTGCCGCCCATTTCGAGAGCCAACAAACATTCGGGTCTGCCAGCAAGTTGATGATGGAGTTGTCTGCCCGCATTGTTAGACCCCGTAAATAAAACCCCAGCAGTTTCCCGGGCACCAACGGCCCATTTGGCTTGTTCGACCGCACCGTGAATGCATTCGACTACCCCTGGCGGTGGATCCGTCGATTGCCATGCACGCAACATCCAGTCGCCGACCGCAGGAGCCTTTTCGCTCGGCTTGAGTAGGACGGTGTTTCCGGCCAAGAGCGCTGGCACCATGTGTGCCCCCGGAAGATGCAATGGCAGGTTGTATGGTCCCAAGACCACCATCATCCCAAGCGGTTTGAACCGAATCGCGGAATGCGACGAGCCCGCTCCTTCGTTAATCGTCCAACGTCGTTTTCGAATTGCATCAATTGCATTATCTACTTTGGTGATGGCAGACTGGATCTCTAGATCGCTCTCCCAAAGCGGTTTGCCTGACTCGAGTGTGATCGTTCTCGCTATCGTGGGACGGTTGGCTTGCAGGAAACGCGCATATTTTTTTACGAACTCGATTCTCGTTTCCAGCGAGGTGTGTGACCAGCTAGCGAAGGATGAATTAGCTCGTTGGACTGCGTTCGAGACCTCTTGGCTTGTGGCCCAGGAGCCCGACCAAGTAACAGAGTTGTCGACAGGGCTGTGCCGCTCCATGGTTGTCTCTTCGACGGATTCTTTTAAGTTCAAAAGGAAGGCCTCCGCGAAACGTTGAGCAGGCTGTAGTGCCTCGACGACGTCGATTTTGTGGTAGTGGATCTTGTTAAATATCCTCGCGGCATAGGATCTTTAACAAGATCCACTACCAACTACTCACAAAATCATTGTGGATGCGGCACCTGTTAGACTAATGTAGAAAAGGTTAGCAGCCCACCCTACGCCAATCGGCCTGTGAGCTCGTGGATTTCTTGCAGTAACCGAATGTTTTGTGAGTTAGTGAATGGCCCATGTTCTGTACCTCGTTCATCGCCAAGCCCAGTATTAAACTGGCTTCTAGCAAGTATGCGTTCTCGCAATTCAGCAGCGTTGTCGAGTCCCTCCATAAGCCCAACGTGTGAGCCCATGGTGTGTCCATCATGTCCCATGCCTCCACCGCCTGCGGTCATTACCATTAGATTAGCAAATCCAAACCAACGTTGTATGGGGCCTTGCGCGATGTGAACATTCTGAATGTTCTCGAACGTAATGGTTGTCTCGTAGATACTCCATATTCCTCGCCGAATTCGCATACTGCGATCAGTCAGAATGTACCAAGTCGTGTCATAGCGCAAGTGAATAGCTATGTATGCAATTATGTCGGGAGCAATGATGATAAAAAGCCAAAGCGGTGCAGTCAGTACCCCGCCGAGCGGCCACCAATACGTGTAGATAGCCCAGAGTACGACAAGAACAATGTCGACCGCAAAAAGTCCAATCCAGAAAAAGAACTTGCGGTAGTTTAGGAAGGCAAGTGACGGTCGCATGTGCTCGACGATTTCACCCTCCATAGATGGCAACGTGGGAGGCCCGTTGGGTAAGCAAAAATATCCAGTGAGGACTCCCCAGACTCCTTTGTAACACCACTTGCATGCCTCATGAACCAATCCCGATTCCTTCATGTTGTGGAGTCCGAATTGCGAGTCGTCTTTTTGACCAATCGAGCAAGGTTGTCTCGGATGCCACGCAATAGTTCAGTAACTTCAGCTTCTTGTGCGTCGAGCTTTGGAGGCACTGACGGACTAATTCCCGCAGCAATGGTAGGGCTCGGTGTCGGCATGAGGACAGACTGACCTACGAATCCCTTTGCGCCTCGCATTCGTTCGTACAACCAATCTCGGACCGAATCTGGATCGGTGACGCCTTCCAAAACGATCTCGGGCATCGCGTTTCCGGACGCGGTTTGGACACTGACACTTGCGATACCAAGCCATCGTTGAATGAGATTGCGGCTAACGTGAATGTCTTGGATTCGCCGGAAAGCAACTACGACCTCTTTTCGAAAAAAGAGACCTACCTGCATACGCACTCCAGATTCTTCGAATCGATAGCGAAGCGTGTTGTATCGAATGATGAAAGCGGGAATCGCGAAAACTAGACCAGGGCCAGTACATAGACCGGCAAGCAAATAGTAGTTAAGCAGCTGTGGAGAGGGACGCTCCAAGGCCGAGGTGTCGAGATTAGTTGGCTGAGTGTTCATGCAAGCAATATAACTTATCCGTCGGCCAAAGTGTGCATACTCGCGACTTTGGCGACCGTGTCCGTGACGCCTAATGGCACTCACTTTGTAATTTCTAAGCCTCAATGCGCTAGCATGAGGGCCGGATTTGCAAGTGATTACTGACTGGCCAGCCCGCACGCTAGCGCGTTGCGGCTCAAAGTGAGTCCGTCACGCCCGAGATCGAGGCTTGAGGACCTCGATCGGTTAAACATAAATCGCGACTACCGAACTTTGCACGAAAACCGAACCAAGCCGCCGTCGCCTGGTTTGAGTCCATCTTCGAGTTCCCACCGCAGTATGGAGGAGCCAACAGAATTTGGCGATATCGAAAAATTCGCTGCTACACTTGCCTGCTGGCTCTTTTCGACATACTCCAGCCTTGGAGCGAGCGAGTCGGTCACGACTAGACTCTTTAACGGTTGCTCGCCCACATTGTCAAAACGAATGGTGAAGGAAATCACATCGCCAGGGTTTGCCATCTGATCCGATGCAACCTTGCATAGTCGAATCCGGGCACCTTTGTACTCGTAAATAGTGATATCCGCGGCCTTCTTTGCACCGGTAACGTCGATCGCTTCTTGGCCATCGATAATAACGTTTAGCTCATCGACATTCGTCCAACTTCTGGCCGCCGCTGCCGATTTGGCAAGTTTGGCCAAGTCGGTTGTCTTCAGATCTCCATTTCGTATCAAACTCAAATCTTCAAACGGCTTGAAGGCTTCACTGACCGTGACCATTGGCAAGACGAGCTCGGCTGGCATCGGGCGTCGTCGATCACGAAATGCCTCGACCACTCGAACGTTGTCGCTATTCGAAGACTTGATCGGTTTCGAAACGTTGACCGGAGGCAATTGGTCGCGGAAAATTCCAGGTCCATCCGGACGAAAGGTAGCTTGAGCTCGCGTAGCCAAATCCCGTTCGCGGGTCGATTGGCGTTTGCGTACGCTTCCAAACCTAGGTGCATAGATCGCAACACGACAGCCGCTTTCTACGTTCGTCTTGCCATCTACCGTCTCATACTGAATCACAGTGTCCTCCGCATCCAAACCGACTTGAGTTAGGTCTTCGCGCAATCGTACTTTCGGATCGTGATCACCACCATCGAAAATGTATTCCTGAGCATCTGAAGCTCTGGGAACGGCGAACCCTTGCTCGCACATCATTTCACCACATCCCCCGGAACAACTCGCTGAACCGCAGCTTTGGCAACCGCTATTACCGGAGAAGCGTGGGAATACCGGCTTGTAAGCACCTGATCCGCCACAGTTGCATTTGCCATCAGCGTGCGAATGCCCTTGGCTTCGGACGTGGCTAGCATTGGAAAACGCCGTTCCATTTGGTTGATTGGGATTCAAGTTGGGTGGCATCGCCATGGCGGGCGTTGCCATCGCGATTCGAGGAATGTTTTCAGAGCCAGCTGACCGTCCAATCGGCGTGTACCGCGGTGTGGATGCATGCTGTGCCTGTACCACTTGAGAATGGGCTACACCGGGGTTTGCATTGAAAATCGCTAGTTGAGTTGGATCTTGCGCTTCAGCCGAACCACGCAGGGAATTGGATGAAGCGTGTTGAACTGGTTGATTTGAAAACGAACTTCCGGATTGTTTTGATTCGCTTTCAACGCGATGTGAATGAGCAAGCATGGGCGTTTCCGCGATCCCCTGTTGCCCTTCCATCAATGTCCGGCTAGGGACAGCCGGACCTACGGCAAAGCTTGGTCGAGTTGACGTTGGCCTGCCACCGTTTTGTGCTCCAACCCAAGACAACTGGCGACTCTGGCAACCGCTGCTAATAGAGAACAGTCCGACAACAATGAGCGATCCGATCGTAACTCTTTGGCGCAACAAATTGTTATATGCGTGCATGTGAATTGCTTTGGCAGTAAGGCTTCATCGTCGATCGGAAATAGAACCGGAGTTCCCGGAGTTTGCAGTAACGGGCCACTTGCCCTCATCAATCAATTGTTTCTTGGTCGGTATCGCTTTGATGGTCGTCCATGCGGGGCAGCCGTAAAGGAACGCATTCCAATCCTGGCCCTCAGTTGTGTTTGGGACGCGAGAACCGATTCTCAAGATTGCAAGCGGCCGGCCAAGCTGATCGGCCATTCGCAAAGCGTCTTGATGCGATTGGAGATCCAACACTCGCTGAGCCTTGCCGGAAGTATCGACTGGTTCGGCAACTTGGTTGTCTTCAAGATAGATGACTCGCATGACGAGTTCACCGCGTGCGGCGTCGGCCAAGTCATCTTCATCGATCTCAATCGGAATTGGAAATCGATGTTCCCGTTCCGCTGGAGGATGTGTTCGATCGATCACTTCTAACGTCGGAAACAGTTCCATGTCAGGTTCATTGGGAATTCCGGTAATTCGCATCCGATAGACCGAACCAATCATGACAGCGATACGGGCTGGTTCAGGCAACTCCGGGGCAAACTGTCCTGCGTCCGCCATATTGATTCGCATGCCCTTGGGGCCGCGAATCTCGACAGCTTGCCAAAGACCTCGCAGCTCTGGCTTTCGACTGAGTTGGATCGCTCCGATCTCGCCCGGCGGAAAATCGTCTCGAATCAATGAATGGTTTCGATCCTGCAACGGCTTATATAACGATTGAGCTTGAGCTGTCCCTGAAAAGCACAAAGCCAATGCGCACAATGCGATCATTGACAACCATGCAATCACTAGCGTTGGAAATGATATTCGCTTGAGCATGGCTGAATTCCTGTACAGTGGATCTACCCAGAATGGCGTTAGGGGCTTCGATCATAAGTCGGGCTGAACCGGACGCTAGCGCGCCAGCGGCTGATGAACCGGACGCTAGCGCGTTCCGGCTGATTAGCCGAAGGGCGCTAGCCCACGGTTTCCGGCCCATGTTGTGATCGATGCCGCGTTAGGTTTCGTGAGCCGCAGGAAAAAACGTACCGTAGCTGAATTCGTGAGAATTCAGAAATGCACTGAATTCTCACGAACTCAGCTACGGCATTGGTCAAGAAAAGTCCTGCCCGGCAGGCAGGACCTACTGGCAAGACCTACTGGCGTTGACTAGCGAATTTGGCCCGGTGGGCAGTATGCGCCCTGTCCAGCCGGAGCACCACCGAATTGATTCGGAGCTACTGTGCGACTCGCATCGTAGAAGTGTGGTCTTCCCGAAGGGTATCCGGGATTGATGTTCTGTTCACGAATGTTGAATCGGCTAGGTGGGGTTGGATAGCTGTAGCCTGGTTGCTGACGAACGGTCCCCTTCACCTTGGAAACAGGATCTGGAATGCTCATGTGCGTGCGGTTGCGAATCACATGTTGCTGCAGACCCGCGGGTGCTCCAAACGGAATGTGTGGAGGTCCAACCAAACCAATTGGCGTACCACTTTGTGGCATTCCGTATTGCGGTGCCGTTACGCCGGCTACCATGTTGGGCGGATTGTTCGAAGGTCCGATGGGTGAACCATTTGGTCCACAGGTAATACCGTTCCCGTCGATGTAAGCGCCTGGCGGCAACATTCCGCCGCCGAATTCGCCAGCATACCCGCCGGACATTTCTATATCCTTGTTTCCAAGCCGAATAATGGCCAAAATCGATCCGCGTCGATCTGCTTCGACGATCGGGTCTAAGCCAGGCTCGAGCCGTGTGCTCACGAGAGTATCGATACCCGAAATCGCATCACCTTGAAACTCAGGATCTGGCAAGTAGATCACTTTAGTAACAAAGTTGCTCGAAAGCGCCTGATCGAGGTCTTCTTCGGTGAACTGGATCGCAATGGCGTTGTGTGCTAAGTAAGCCGCAGTGCGGTAACTGGCTGTGCCAACTTCTAGTGTAGGATAGAGCTCGACCCCTTCGCGACCTTGGATGTCGGTCAGCTTCAATCGGAAAATACCACCTTGAGCAAATTCCAATCGGCCTGGCACTACGAGTGGATCGCTCGTAAAGGTGCTATCACCAACCACATCGTAAAGGATCTTCATCGACTGCGGTTGATTGAACAATACTTGGACGGTTGCACGAGCGGCCCCTCCACCATAGCCACCGCCATACCCAGGAACCGGAATGGTTTCAGGCATTAAGACACCTGGACCAGGTCCTCCGACCATTGGGCCTGGTTCAGCGAGCCGATTGGCAGGCGGCATATTGTGCCGTACACCAAATTCGCCAGCTTGAACACTGGAGAGGATTCCACACTGGGAGAGGATGCATGGAGCGCCCAAACCCAAAGCAGCCATTAAGCTGAAGTAACTTCGCATTTTCATTCTTTTCCCCCTGGAACTAATTGGGTCAAGCCGGCTTAATCTTTAGGCCACCGCGACCGACGTTTTTCCACCTGGACAACACGCCTGCGATCGACCTACAATCCGGCTCGTTGGACACTAGCGCGAATTCGCGCTAATGCGTATGTTCGGCACCTTTGAACCGGTTTCTTTGATAAAACCCTTACAACTTGCCCATGCAGATCGAAAGAATGAATGCAAGCACTTTGGTGCATGCCTCGATTGGCATAGTTGCCTGTCTCTCCTGGGCCGCGTTTTCTTTTGCGCAATTACCCCCTATTGCGCCCAGCCAACCCACACTAACAGAAACGTCTATCAATTCAACGAGTATTCCGCCAATTGCATCTCAGTCGCCCCAACCCACAGTCGTTACGATAGATCCCAACTTACTCGTTCTCAAGGCCATCCATCAATCGGTATGGGGAAAACCTCTCGCATGCAAAGTTTATCAAAGCAGTCGTGCCTTCGACCAGCAAGTGATCATCAGTGGCGAGTACAAAGCTAGCGGGCTCGGCACTGGACAGTTCAGGTACACGGCTAGGGTTTCGTCCGGCGAAACTACGCTGGATACAGTACAAGTCTCGGATGGAAGATTGATGTACACGCAAGTCGGTTTGGATGAACCACCAAGACGCGTCAACCTCGACAAAGTCCGGCAATCGATTGGGAATGCGATCCATCAGGCGGGCGAACGCCCCGAGGTCAGCGTCTATTTAGCCGTAGGAGGCCAACCGGAATTGCTTCGCAACTTGTATCATCGTTATTTTTGGTACAAGGCCGTAACCGGCCAAATTCGGGGTGTCGACGTATGGCAATTGGTAGGGAGACTCAGAACGGAGTCGCCAAAACTTTTTGGGAATTCTCCTTTAGATGTGCAGAACATGGGTAGTCCTGAACTAAACTCGAACCTACCAACCGAAGTTAGGCTGACACTTGGTCGCTCGGCCTTAGCTGCCTATTTTCCTTACATGGTCGAATACTTCCGGCGTATCAAGCGACTGGACGGCCAATCCGATAGAATTGAATTGCTTTCTGTTTTGGAACACTCCGAATTTAGTACTGCCGTAACCATTCTTGACAAGGACTTTGTGTTTAAGGTCCAGGACTCAGTTGACAAAATAGACGACGAAACGGCGATTTATTTGCCAAAGTTGGCGATTACGGGCCAAGCCCTCATCCCCTTTTTGCAGCCGATTAGTGGTTACTAACTGCGACCACTAGGCTCTGTTTCCAAACGTAGCATAGGCAATCTTGCCTGTGAGGATTTTTCTTGAATACTCAGGCTGGAAGCCTAAGCTACGTTACCCGAAAATTGGGTCGACATCCTCTTGGCTATCGTTACCCAGCTTTGCTCGACGTCGATTGCGTTCTTCTTTCACACGCTCCGGAGTTTCGATTCGTAGCAATACAACATCCTTTGCGGTAAAGAGAATGTTCAGGAATGCGATCGGCAGTGTGGTTAGTATTAGGGCGATGAAAGCAAACATCTCCTCAGCGTTCCCCCAATTGGACCGACGTTCTGGAAACAATTCACCCAGAGTCCAAAAAAAATTCGGAAAACAATACCATCCAAACTCTAATGATTTGTAATCATTTGACGCCAAGCTTATTGAACAGGTAAAGACGGCAGACAATACAATCATCACCAGCGCAATCGTAAACGACAATACCAAACGACCAACCAACACACTCCGTAGAAAAACCATGCACGTCAGTCGCAAGATGCCAAGGTAGAGAGCCAAGTAACATGCCAGCGCGCTAACGTAGATTACTAAAGGCAGTTGAATGTTGGCCTGGCTGGATGGGAGCAAAAACCAAGGAGCGATCACCAACGTAAAAGCTGACCCAGTGAAACTCAACAAGACGAAGATATAGCCGGGCCCAGCTCCTGGATTCAACCACGTCAAGAAAACGCGTCCCAACAGCGAACTCGGTAAGGATCGGCGTGCACGCGCCGGAATCGTTCCTCGCTCGCCCATCATGATGCTCCCGGCTATCCCCCAATGGATAAAGAGAGACATGATCGCTGCAGCAATATTTTGTTGAATGTCACTTGCGGAACCGTACGCCGTGATCATGAACCCTTCCATCATGCACATGATCAGCCCAATAGTTAGCAAGGGGATTCGTATAGGGGTTGATCGGTTGTCGCTACTAACACCAATGGCACAAGCGCCGCATCGCAAGAGCAACCAACCGTACAAAACAACGGCCAATAGGAAAATCCCGAACGCTATCCAACCCTCAGATCCAAACCCGCCTGTACCCACTAGTGCGATCAAAACACCGCCTGCCCAAAAAGAGCAGAATACTTGCCCTACTAACAGTACAATCGAGAAAAAAACCTGCTGCATGCGCGTCCTGGAAAAGGAAGCGACTGAAATGGCAATTGCCGAAAGTGCCAAGCTGCAGGAAGCGAGGATCAGAATCGTCATGGCTATTACTTCAAGCGTTACACCTCGCAAGAGATACGTCAATGCAATGCAAGGTGCGATGACCGATAGATAGACAATCAACTGAAGCGCAGCGACGCTGAGCTTGCCAACCAGGATATGACGTGGAGACAAGGTCGAAAGCGATAACGTCTCAAACGTTCCGTCCTCAAGCTCCGACGCCATCGATCGGAATGTCGACTGAGGAATCACGATCAATGCTGGAACAATCAGGATGATTACATAACCTATCAACAATCCGGAACCATTCGAATTGTAGTAGATGCTGGGGATCATTCCGACGATCGCTAAGATCGACCAAGCAAGAACCACGATGGTTAACAGCATCAAGGTCCAAGAAAACTGCCGGCTTTTTAGCGCCTGACGAGTCTCTTTTACTAAGATCGGATTGATCCAATCGCTACAAGCAATGAGTCGTTTGTCCCATTTGGTTTCCCCCTCAACCAATTGCAGAATGGCAGACGCATGTTCACGTTGATCTGAGGTCAGCAAAGGAGGCGCGACGATAGGCACCTCGTTCGCCTCGGTGAATACGGATGTCATTGGATTGCTCCCGTCGTTACTTTCATGAACACATCCTCCAATGTTTCCCGATGCGCCGCAAATTCCATGATAGCAAAGTCGGCATTGACGATTGCCTTGAGCAAAGAAACTTGCTCGGTCGACCCACCATCAAGTTCTAATGACAAAGTATTTCCTGTCCGATGGATGTTCGAAACCCCCTTTTGCTCAATAAGCCAACTGTGTAATTCTTCGCCGCGATCAAGGGCCGTCAGTTCGACTCGCATTGCTCCTTGGATCGTGCGTCGGATGTCGGCTACACTTCCTACGGCCAACAAGCAGCCTCGCTCGATAATTCCGACTTGGTCACACATCTCGGCAAGTTCGGTGAGGATGTGGGACGACACCAGAACCGTTGTCCCATCGACCGCCAATTGCTGAATCATTTGTCGTAGTTCTATACGAGCTCGCGGATCCAGGCCGTTTGCGGGTTCGTCCAAAATTAGCACGGCTGGTGAATGGATCATCGAACGTCCCAGGCATAGCCGTTGTCGCATCCCTTTCGATAGGCCTGTAATCGGCTTCGATGCAATCTTGTCGAGACCGGTAAAACTGAGCGTACGTCGAAGTGCGGCGATACGATCCTTTCCTAATAGACCGTAGGACCTCGCAAAAAAATCCAGATATTCGACGCAGTTCATGTTCGGGTACATCGAAAAACCATCCGGCATGAAACCGAGGCGACGACGCACCAGATCCGGGTCGTTAATCACGGAAAAGCCATCGACATAGGCGTCACCGTAGCTTGGTAATTCCAAAGTGGATAATATTCGCATGCTCGTTGTTTTACCAGCACCATTCGGACCGATGAATCCAAATACTTGTCCTTTAGCGACATCAAACGAAATGTCGTTCACCGCTTTGGTGTTGCCGAAAAATCGGTGAATCCGCCGAAGCTCTATCATGGGCTGGGTGGCAGAATGAACGTTGGATACGACCATCGACAATCTCTTTGCTAGTTGGCCCGTTCGGGATCCAAAACATCGATTTGTTTGTCCGGCAGTCTATCTTCGGCGAATGGACTTGCGCCCGGTGCAACCGATTCTCGCGCCATGGCTGCAATGATACCAAACGGAAGAAGCATGACAAAAGCCAAGCCAAACAAGCCGAACGTCACGACCGGTACTAATACCATGACCGCGATTGCAACCCAAACATTTTGGCCTTGATTGATAACTGCAAGCCTGACAATCATGAGCAAAATTGCGGTCAAGGCAGTCACAAAGAATAGGCTCCGCAGAGTTATCTTATCCCCCACAGCTAATCCCTCTCCTAAAATTGCTCATAAAGTACTTGGCACACTCAGAGACTGTGATTTTATTGTACCCGTCACACGGAGTGCGACGTCCGCAGTTCAAAAACCTTTGGTTTTTGAGGCAACGTCACACGGAGTGTGACGGGTACTTTCCAACCGCAGGCGGCACGGCGGAGCGTGCTTGCTTTTTTCACACGAACGAACACTTGCGCGACGATTGTAATCGATATCGACTTGTTCTGCGGACTTTGAAAAGTGGCACGATGTGTTGTTCTTTCACGAAATATGAGCTGGAACCGTGTGAAAACTGGCTCGCATCGTTTATTCTTTAGGCAGGAAACTTTTCCCCTTTGTTGCCTCCCATTTTTTGAGTGAATTCCAATGGACCGCGGCTTACTTCTGTCACTTATGGCTCTGCATAAAGACTTTTTGACACGTTCGCAGTTCTTGATGGCATTCCAAGCTTGGTTGGTTAATCGATTGCTAAATCTGGACGATATCTTAGTGCAAAGGGGGTTTCTAACCCAAAGTCAACTTGAGAGATTGTCGGCCAATCTTCAGACCATACAAGGAAAGAGTACCGAGGATTGGAAAGAAGTCGTTCGGGACAATGTCGCCATCGAAACCGTCTATAGCGACATGGTGACTCTTTCAGAAAAAAATCCGGCGGTTTCGCAAATGGTCGCGATGATTGGAACAGTAATAGAAAAGAATCCCGAGGCAGGAGAGTCAAAACTTCCAATACGGATTGACCCGCATTCGACATCTGACCCACACTCAACGATCGACATCGATAATTTGTTCGATCCCTATGCAACGCTTTCCGATCTCAAGAAAGACACGTCAGATTAATTGTAGAACCATTGTTCCCGCTATCCGATAGCTTTGAAGCCTTGATAAATACCGAAGGCTTGAGCTCAATGGCACACACTTTGAGCCGCAACGCGCTAGCGTTCGGGCAGGAACGTTGTGAATCATCTTCGAATCCGGCCCTCATGCTAGCGCATTGAGACTCAATAATCACAGGTCTATTGAGCTACAATCGGAGAAACTGGGTTGTTGGTTTTGTTATTATTCGAAGCCAGAATCCCAGCAGCCGTTGCGAGTCCCGCGATCGCCGCGATTCCTCCAAAGCCACGACCACCAAAGCCTCCTCCACCACCACCGAAGCCTCCTCCAAAACCTCCGCCTGCACCACCACCGAAGCCTCCTCCAGAACCTGCCAAGCCTCCTCCAGAACCAGCCATTGTCAATCCTGAAACTGGCTGTTGTGTGTTCGATGATGCTACATTCGGCTGGCCATACGATTGTCGAATCCTATCCGTGATTTGCGGTACCAACTTGGGAGGACATAGGAAGACATATAGTTTTTCGTTCGGATCAGCCTGAACCAACGAGACCGGCTTTCCCTTAATGCCTTCGCCAATCAGTGATGGTCTGTTCGACGGAAGAACGTCGAACGCAAAAGAAGCGTATCCTGCAGGACCGGCGGCAATGACGCCGTATACCCCAGGCGAAATACCCGCAACATTAAAACTCCCGTCGGTGGGATCCGAATCGGTGCGGGCGACTACCCTATTGTTCTGCAAAAAAGTCAAGTTTGCATAGCGAAGCTTGGCCGCCAAATCGCGGTCGGCGACAACGACTCGCCCAAGCAAATTTCCATCCCGTTGCAATCGAACTGTGTAGGGTGTTGCAGCGGTAGCCCGATAGTCCTCAGTGCCGTACAACTCTCCGCCTGGATCGTTGGAGTTAGCTGGAACAATATTGCGATTGATCGAAGCAAGAATCTCTTCTCGGTTGGCTGTCATCAAAGGCATTCGGATAGGCTTTGCAGAGATGTTTCTCTTGGCGGCATTTTGCGTGCTCACCGTCATCAATGGAATAGCGGCATGCGACTTTTCATCGGTTACAAGCAATGCATGCAGTTCATCCGCTTGGACCCCATCGAACTCAACCATCCCTTTGGCGTTCGAAGTTGCGACTCGTTCGTCACCGTTGGAATTCAACAATCGAACCAGGACACTCATGTTCGACTTTTGGGATTCGATCGCCCCAAGCGATACAAGGGCTACTTGCAACTTGTTACCATCGACTCTCACCAAAAAATCTTCGGGAAGCTCAATATCTTTGCCTTGAAAATTTACGAAACCCGCCAGGGTTACATTTTCATCTCCGCATGTCACGGAATGCATCGAAGCGAAAAAAGTCAAAACAAGTCCCGCATTGAGTGCGTTTCTCGCAGCCCACTTGCCTACACGCATAGTTACTAAAAGGCTTTTTCCGGAAATTGCTAAATTGGGCACGATATCCTCGCTTTGGCTTTCATGATGAATAACGATGTAAGGAACACTTCAAAGTCGCGGTCCGGTCGAAATTCCTAATTCCAAGACAGACCATTTAGCAATTGTAGTCTACGAAAGACTACTCGTGCAAGCAAATTGAGGTAGCCCGCAATTCACCCCCAGTTTTTTGAAAACTACCCATAAATCCCGAAAAAAGCGGATTAGTAGCCGTCAGAGTGCGAAAATCAGAGGAAAAACCGAGACTTCTCGCTCATCGCCACCATACTTTATTCTCGTTATTCTCGTTCCCTGGCTCCGCCAGGGAATGCACTGCTCCCCAGGCCCTGCCTGGGCTGTGCGACAAATAGCAGTTTACGAAAAACGTGTTGATGCGAGTTTTGTTCCGTTTTGCGATCTGGCCTTTCAGGTTGGTCGGGGGCTTGTCCCCCACCAACCTTGTTTTGGCGTACTAA
>JAYTVL010000410.1:0-1387 GCA_043744075.1 Pirellula sp.
GGCGACCGAGGGGATGAAGTTCCATCGTTTCTTTACGGCTGCGCCTCAATGCGTTCCTTCGCGTGCGGCGTTGATGACTGGTCGCTCGCCCGTTGCGGCCGAGTTCCTCGATGCCAAGCCAGCGGACAAGCCCTTTTTTATGTGGGCTAATTTTAGCGATCCGCACCATGTCTGGAACGCACCTGATACGTTTCGCCCAGATCCTACCTCACTAAAACTCCCTCTGCACTGGCCCGACCTGCCAGGGATGCGCAATCAACTAGCGGATTATTGTGCTGAGGTCAATCGCTTGGACGGGACAGTTGGTGAAGTAATCGGCCTTCTCGAAAAACGAGGGTTACTCGAAAAAACTCTAGTTGTTTTTGCCGGTGACAACGGTGCAGCCTTGCCACATGGCAAGGGATCACTTTACGATCCTGGATCGACTGTTCCGTTCCTTGTTCGTTGGCCTGGAGTTGTCAAACCAAGTGGCGAGTCGCGAGCGCTCGTCAGCGGCGAGGATATCGCTCCAACGCTTCTTGCAGCAGTTGGTCTGGATAAGTATTCAAAAATGAGCGGCGTCAGCATATTGCCATTGCTCAAGGGCGAAGAGTACCAACCGAGTCCGGCAAACTTTTACCAGGGGTCAAAACCACCTACTTCAGCAATCCGCGGCCGGTATATGAATTCTACGATCTCGACAAAGATCCGTCCGAGCTGGAAAACTTGAGCGGCCAAGCTCGCGTGGCTTCCGAGGAGCAAATCCTACGAGAGGCCCTCGCTGAAAAGATGATTCTCGATTGGGATTATTTGCCGCTGCCAGCGATGCTGAACGAAAAGTGAGTTTTTACTGCACAGGCAAGCGCGACGTGAAGCCAACCTTGCTCGATCATGCTCTGCCTGCCGAGCAAGTCTTTGTCCTGCATTCCGAAATTTCCAAAACCGAGATTCTACCAGGTCCACAGCCAATCCGGATGGACCCGATTCATCTGTTCGAGTTGCGACTTGTAATCGGTCAGAGTTTCGCGATGTTGGAATGGTTCGAGCCGAAGCGCTTCTGCTTCTTCGTCGATGGCCTGTTCGAGGTACAAACGCGATTGATTCATGTTGCCTTGTTTTTCCCGTAACTCACTCCAGCTTTTGAGCGTAACAGCTCGCATGCTTATATCATGCGGCTTTCGACCAAATTGATCGACCATTTCTGTGAATCGATCCTTCGCAATACGAAATGCATTGTCAGCATCATTAAAACGACCGACCTCGGACAATTGAAGACCCAAAGCAAGCCATCTATGGCCCAGATTATGCCTATCTTCGTAAGTCGCAATACCAATCTGAATGAGATGCTGCAAGGCGTCGATCGACAATTGAACGTGTTGCTCCATTTTCTTTCGATCTCGCAACTGTT
>JAYTVL010000411.1:0-16021 GCA_043744075.1 Pirellula sp.
CGCTATCGTCGTGGCTCAGAAACATCTGCTCGTAAGCACAACCGCGGGCAAAATCTATGTGTTCCCATCTGCCGATGCTGTAACGACAGTCGCAACCAACAACGTCGCTTCCAATTCGAAAGCAGCACCCGCCCAAAGCCCATATCCTGTCGATGAGTTTACTGAACGCTATGCAACTGCTGCCGAAGAAATCTTACAGCAACTTGGACGACGCAAGGGTTTCTGTCTTGTTGTGGACAACAATCTTGGACGGCTTGCCTACGAACTTGCAAAGCGCAGTGATTTGAAGATTTATGCCGTGGATAGCGATCCTGCAAGAGTGGCTGATTCGCGAAAGCAACTCGCCAAGAGTGGTCTTTATGGAAACCGAATCGTTGTCCACCAATATCGAAATGAGGAGCTACCATATTCCAACTACTTCGCAGATCTTGTGGTCTCCGACCAGAATGTGCTTAAGGGGACTTTACCAAATGCTCCCGATGCAATCCAGCGGCACGTGAAACCGCTCGGAGGTACGATTGTCATGCGAGAAAGTGAGGCAGCTGGTCATGTCGCCGCGCTCGATTGGTTCAAGAACCTTGGTTTGGATTCTGCCCAACCTGAGAGCAAAAAGTCATGGACCAAACTGGTGCGTGAGGCATTGCCGGGTGCCGGAAACTGGTCACATCAATACGGTAACCCTGCCAATACCGCGATCGGAGGGGATACACGCGTGCACGGTGATCTCAGTGTCCTCTGGTATGGCGATCCAGGACCAGGCGATATGGTCAATCGCCACGAAGGAGCCGTCGGCCCGTTATCGACGAACGGTCGGCTGTTCGTGCAAGGGGAATCCGAGATTCTTGCATACGATGCATACAACGGGACCTTTTTGTGGAAGTACAGCAATCCCGCCGCAATTCGGACGGGCGTTTTTCAAAATCAGAATCCAGCCAATCTAGCTGCTGATGACGATAGATTATTTCACTTCGTCAAGGATGAGTGCCTCGAACTGGACGCAGCTTCCGGCCGGGTGCTTCGCACACATCGACTTCCCGCTAAGCAAGATGACGGGCAACACGAATGGGGCTATGTTGCGACTCAAAATGGAATGCTTTTTGGCGCCGCCACGATTCGAAAGGAAATCGAACTCAAGCAACGACGACGCGGAAAGCAAACCGAAGATGCCACTGATATCCTCTTTGCAATCGATCTGAGTACTGGAAAGCTTAAGTGGACGTACCAAGGACACAGCATTTCGCATCATACGATCGCGATTGGACCTGACAAAGTTTTCTTCATCGATAGTTCCATTACGAGCGAACAGCGAGAACAGCTCCTACGAACAGACAAGTCTAACTTAGAAAACCTAGTCGGTGAAGCGCGTGCGCTGGCCGAAGAACGCGCTCTTCGTGCAGACATTCGGCGAACGATTGCTCTCGATATGAATACCGGAAAGACCCTCTGGGAGCAATCAGTTGACGTCACCGATTGCAGCGATATCGGAGCTGGGGGAGGCAAACTAACTCTAATGTATTCGAACGGTACGTTGATACTCGGCGGTGCAAATGCAAACGGGCATTACTGGAAGCAGTTTGTTGCAGGTGAATTCACAAAGCGTCGACTGGTGGCTTTGTCCGCGAACGAAGGCTACAAGAAATGGGCTCTCGATGCAAACTACAAGGGACGCCCGATCATTATCGGAGAGAAAGTCCTCGCAGAACCTTGGGCATTTGAAATGCAAAGTGGAAAGCAGATTTCACGCACGCATCCAATTACCGGTAAAGAGGTTCCTTGGAGCCTAATGCGTACGGGGCACCACTGCGGAATTCTCACAGGATGCGATTCCGGTATGCTACTTTTTCGATCGGGTGATACCGCTTTCTATGACCTAAACGAGGATGTCGGTACCAAACACTTCGCCGGTCACCGATTGGGCTGTTGGGTCAACGCCATCCCCGCAAATGGTCTGGTGATGATCCCAGAGGCTAGTGCAGGCTGCGTCTGCCAATTCTCGATCGCTTCGACGATAGTGATGGAACCGCGCCCCATGGATCGACAGTGGTTAATTCACGGGACTTCCGGTTCTTTGTTGCCGGTTACCAACATGATGCTCAATCTGGGAGGCCCAGGGGATCGAAAGGACGAAAAAGGGAATCTTTGGTTGTCGTATCCTCGTCGTGCAGCCTACCAAAAGACGAACCTCGACATTGCATTGGATTTGCAGCCTGTCTTTGCCGCAGGCGGTAAGTTTAACAGTATTCGGGAAACGGCTTCTGGGGGGAAAATCACAAATCCATGGCTCTATTCGTCCTGGGCCGAAGGTATCCAGCAGCTCCAGTTGCCTTTACTTGGAGCCAGTGATGCGCCAGCAGCTTACAACGTGAAACTTCACTTTGCCAAGTCGAAACAGGACAGTTCGGACCCAATTGTTTTTGACGTGCAAATGCAAGGAAAAGTGGTTTTGGAGTCAGTGACGCTTCAACCCGCAACGGAAAATGAACTTGCAATAGTTATCAAAGAAATTCCCGCAGTTCTTGTCAAAGACAACTTGGTCATCGATTTCAAAGAGAAAGTTGGCAAAGCACGATTGAATGCGATTGAAGTAGCCAAAGTGGAATAAGAGACGCAAGCCGTCCTTATGTTTAACCGTTTGAGGCCCTAAAGCCTCGAATGCGTGCGTCGGGGAAAACGGCTGGAAGATGTCTGGCAGCCATGATGCCTGCTTCGCCGCAAACAACAAATAGGCCCGTCTCACAAAACGGACTGGACGTTATGGACGTTATGGAAGTTATGGCAGCAATTGGCCCGCCCGCCGCTGCGCGGGTTAAACAAGTCACAAACTGCTTCGCGGAATCTTTGGCAAAGAGATTCGAAAGGTCGTCCCCTGGCCAACCGTGGATGCAACGCCAATTGTCCCGCCGTGGCATGCGACAATTTGCTTCGCTATCGACAAACCTAGACCGGTTCCGCCTGCCTCGCGAGATCTCGATTCCTCCACCCGAAAGAAGCGATCAAATAGTCTCGGTATGGCTGATTCTGGGATGCCTACTCCAGTATCTTCGATTTCAATTTCAACGCACTCATCCGTTTCTCGACAGCGGATCGATACCAATCCATTGGGGCTATTGTATTTGATCGCGTTGGCAATCAAGTTATCGATCGCTTGCCGAAGCATCGATCGATTCGCTTGGAGTTGACTGGCTTGCAAATCCGTTTCAACTCTCAGTCGTCTCTCTTCGGCGAGTGGCCGTATCGATTCGACTGCGTCTTCCAGCAGCGCCTTCATATCGACCGGCTGTGTCTCGAGCAACGCGTTTGCATCTAGCCGGGCCAATGTGAGCATCGAGTCTCCCAACTCTCGCATGCGAGTCGCCGCTCTTTGGCATTTGACCAATTGTTCACGGTATTCTTCTGCCGACCGGGGTTTGGATAAAGCTAGTTCGCTACTTGCAAGTATTATAGACAATGGTGTACGAAATTCATGTGAAGCATCCGCAGTGAATTGCCGCTGCTGTTCAAATGACGACGCTAGTCGATCGAGCATCGTGTTTAGCGATGCGCCAAGCCCTTCCAGTTCTGTATCAAAACCCGAAAGCTCGATGCGCTCGGATAGACTGCTGCCACTAATACGCTTTGCAGTTCGGCTCATCCGTTCAATGGGCTCGATGGCACGCTTGCTAAGCCACCAACCACCTACGAGGCCGACACTCAAAACGGATGCCCCAGCCAATACAATTGTCCAAGTCAATCTCGTTACTCTGTTTTGTTCACCTGCTGCAGGGCGTCCGACACAAATTGTAGTGGCAAAGGGGCCACGAATGAATACTTCTCGAAACGGTTCACGTAGCTGACGTGCATACCGGTCACGATCGAGAGCCGTGGAAATAAGGGGCGTTGGATATGGGCCTTGGGTTGGAACTTTGGACTCTTTCAGCACAGACCCATCCGACCGCCAAACTACAAAGTAAGCAGGCCCCTCAATACGTCCTAACCGCTCTGGAAGCTGTTGCGGCAAGTCAATGGTTGCCTCCCATTCCTCCTGCGTCCAATCTGCGTTTTCTTCGCCGAGGACTTTCGGAAACTTCCAATCACGCGAGGGAAGTGGCCTAGGAGGCTGTAGCATCGGCGGTCCAGCGAGTGGCCTGTTTTCTTGCGGGTCACGTCGAGGCCTATTCGGAAATGGTGGACGCCGATGAGGACCTGAAATTGAAGTCACATCTTTGGCCATTGCTTCAAGAACGGTCGTTGGTACTGCATTCATTGAGCCTTCCAAAATTCTGGCCGCACCCAGCAGCTCGTCATCGACGCGGTCCCAATGCGATCGAACCATTTCCCAGTGAAGCAATACACCGAACACCGATACCACCAAAAAAAGCATAATGGCGTGCCACGACTGCAGTCGCCACCGCAAGGAACGAAAGACGCTAAACATGCAATATGTATCCTAGCCCTCTTCGCGTCTCGATGAAATCCTTCCCGAGTTTCTTTCGCAAATGTGAAATATGCACATCAACCAAGTTGGAGAGCGTATCGTCATGTTCGTCGAAGATATGGTTGTAGATCATCGTACGACTGACAAGTTTGCCTGCGTGGACGGCAAGAAGTTCGAGCATCGCATACTCTCTAGCAGTCAACTCGACAGGATTGCCTGATTCTTTGACTGTCTTGTTGGCCAAGTCGATTTCGACGCTTCCGATGACGATACGATTGGAGGCGTTTCCGGTCGAACGCCGAATGATGGAACGGACTCTAGCTAACAGCTCGTTGAGACTGAATGGCTTGATCAAGTAATCATCAGCCCCTTCGTCGAGCCCAGTCACTCGATCTGTCACTGCGTCCTTGGCTGTAAGCAACATAACTGGTGTTTTCTTCGCGCGTCTCAAACGACGAAGCAACTCCACACCATTCATCTTCGGAAGCATCCAGTCCAGGATAATCGCATCGTACTCCCAGGCCTTCGCCTTGTATAAACCGTCTTCTCCATTGTCAGCGGTATCAACAGCATAACCATCCTCTCGTAGCGCTTGAGCAAGGGATTCTCGCAGATCGATTTCATCTTCCACTACTAAAATACGCATTCAATGGCCCCAATCTACGGTTGATAGATTCCATCCTGCCGCTCGCCGAAATAGAGTTTACTCTAAACCCGTCTGCGGCGAACGATCCCGATCTCTTCCATCACTTGATCAATTCCACTGGTAGTCGCCAAGGGTGCCAATACTGTCGATGGTGCAGTCACTGCATTGGCTGTAGTTGTGGCTGCTGCCGGCGCCGGTCGCGAACCCGTAACGGGCAAGTCCAAACCTCGAATGAATTGGTCCCCTCTAGTAATCGACGCCGCTAGCTGTGCCCCTTGTGAAACAGACACTCCGCTTGCGTTCTTCACCACCCGCACTTTGTAGTCATCCGGCCTAACACCTGATTGCACGTCAAAAAAATAGCGACCAGCCCGATCCGTCACCTTGGTACTGACCGTTTCCCCTGCTGAGTTGATCAGAGCAACGGTCCAACCAGCCAATCCATCTTCTCCAGGACCACGACGTCGGTCGTTGTTTCTATCGGCGTAGACCGTTCCCTCCAAAGTTGCCTGAAAGACGAATACATTCGATTGCAAATTGGTCAAGTTAGTGTTGCGTATGAGAATATCAGACAATTGAGTATTGTCGATATCTCTAAGTAGTTGGCCGCTGAACTGATTCTGATACCAGAATCGGTCACCGTTGCGAATGCGTTGGAATTGATCGACGAGTACTCGTGCAATCGTGGGGCCAACACTCGCGCCCGGCAGATGATCTTCTGCGAGAGCCCCCACCCAAAGATCGATTTTGTCTACCGAACCATACAATTGTTGCAGCTTGGTTTGCAATTCGCTATCGCGAGTGATTTCAGCAAAACTGCGGACTTTTCGCAATCCAACTGCAGCTCGGACATCGTTGTAGTCAGCGATTCCATGATCGCGGCCACGCTGAATGTTGAGGCTAGCCAAATCAAAGCCGCCTTGCCCTGGTTCTCCAAACAAAAAGTTTCTAACGCTGCCAACCACCTTCGAATCCAATTCAGAGGCTGGGTCCGATGCGAGGTATTTGAAGATGGAGTCGATCGTTTTGCCTTGCAAAGCCGCCGGATTGAAGAACGCATCGCTTAACTCGATTTCGTCCGCAACAGGCTTTCCATTGTTATTAAAGAACTCAACGTCGTTGCCAAGCAAACTATGTCCGAATCGAAATGCACCGGTTGAAAACTCGTTGCTTAAGCCCGGATTGACTTGGAAATTGTAACCCCGATATGGGCCTACACCGCTCGGTCCAAGGATGGTTGGAAGCCATTCATTGTAGGTGATTGCTTGGATTTCACCGATAACAATCGCTCGGGCATGCGTGTAGAGCTCTGCATCCGTGAGCCTCGGATTCTCGGCTGCAAGGCGTGTAGCCCATCGATTGTGTTCTCGCACAAATAACGACTGCAGACTTGTCAATTCGATGTTTTCGTTTGCGCGAACGTCACCGGCTGCAAGCATCTGATTATCAGGCAATCGATGTGCATCGTTGGCCATTGGCAAAGTGCCATTCGGGAAATTGGTTGTATTGTTGACTGGTAACAAACCATCTGCCCCAATCTTGAGCTTGCCGCCAGACATCGTTCGAAGTGCCGCAGCAGTTTTAGTATCCGATCCATAGATCATGGAACCATCGAGCCATGCGGTAATCGTATTCACCTGTTCACGTGGGTTCGAAAGACTAGTACCTGTCGACGCATCGAAGATCGAACGGCTGGTAGAAATTGCCTTTGTCCCGGTCGAATTGGGATCGAAGTAGGGGTCCCCCTTTGGAACCGCGATGCTCATTTTTTCGGTGCCCGCGGTCGGTGTCAACCCAATGTCATGATCAATAAACTGCCCCCAGACATATGCAAACGCTGCCAAGTTCCGATCGCTTATGATGTCCTTCTCGCCTTGATCTGCAATAGCGTTGCTGATCGCACGAGGGCTTGGTCGATCGGTGCCGTTGGGAGTTGATATACCGTCACCATATTCGGCTTTGGCAAGCCTTAACAATTTCTCTTGCGTGCTACCCCATTCAACCTGAGCAATATTGTTACCTGTGCCGTCGGCGGAATAGGTGGAGAGATTGCCAGAGCGCAAAAGACCAGCCAGATCGACGGCCATCAACTCTCTTGGCAACAGTTTTTCAATCCGCATAACGCGGTCGCACATTTTCTTCGATCTTTTTTTCATGATTTGTCCCTGTAAACACGAGATGAGAATTGGATCAGATGAGGTTGTCGACCTATTCAGAACAGAGTTCCGGTGTAAACACTTTTATTGGGTTTACGCACACAGCGGGACGACACACGCTTTGCTTGAATGACGCGGTTGCATTCTAGACGTGCGATCCTTAAGAGAACGTTAAGGGCACGTTGACTAGCCGTTTTTTTAAAGATGGGAGCCCGCTAGCCGCTGCGCGGGTTAAACAGGTCGCACCCGATGCACGTTTCAGCTCACCGGGTTTGCTTTGTTCGATAAACGGTCCAGCATCGCTTGCATGCGTTCTCGTAACCGCTTCATTATTGGGTCCTCCTCGCCCCTGGGAGTTCGATCCGTCGGCACCTCGATCGCTTCGTCGATCTCGATGATCACTTCCAACGGACCATGCACCCCCGCTCGGTCCGTGATGTCTTCCTCGAGTCGCTCTACCGTTTCTAAGATACGTGTATCAGTCGTTGGCGAAACTACATAGTCTGCTGGATACGAAGCGATTTGCTGCGATAAATAGATTCGCGACAACTGTGTCCAACGCCTTTCGCGTTCGCGTTCATCCAACTCTCCGGTCGTCAACTCAGGCACAATCTTCATGCGCAACGATTTGATCCGAGGAACAATTGTGTCCACCACCGTTTTGCCTAACCACTCTTGCTCTAACGGACAAAGCAGATGATCGACTAGCCTCTGCTGGCGTTCCTCAAAACTTCCCTGTTGGGCCGTACCCAAATACTCAATTTCTTTCAGGCTCAACATTGCCACCGTGATGCGATGAATCCTTTGCAAGGTCGTCGTTTCCTTGAGTAGTGTCCAAGTCAACCGCTTCTCCAATGCATCCAACGTCGGATCGACTGCTTTCTCCAGATCGCCATGAAACACGTATTTGATCGCCACCGGATGAATAACCACTTTGCCGGTTCCATTGTCCTTGGCCCGACGCTTGGCCGCTGTCCTAGCCATAAACGCGACCCCATCGAGCAATGGTTGCAATCGATCATTGGTGCGAAAGACTGTCCCCTCAGGAAACACAATCAAAGGTCTTTGCGGATTGACTAACATGTCGACCGCCGTGTCCAACGATTGTCGATCGAGACCCTCACGGTACACACTGAATGCTCCCATCGCCGACAACGCCCAGCGCTGCAATCGACTTTGCTGAAACAAATGCCAACTTGCCATTGCAAACATGGGCACTTGTGCTTCGTGGGCTAAGAATGCCATAACCAGTGGGTCCGCGTAACGACAATGATTGGGTGCGAGCAGAACGCCGTGCCCCTGACGCATCGACTCTCGCAAGTGGTCAACGCCATGCAGTTGATGCGATACGACCCCCTCGTATTTTCGCAAATACCATGGAACGATTCCAAGCTTTAGAATCATCTTCGGCACCAAGTTTCCCCGATGTGGCGGAACAAACTGGTATGGCTTCTCAATGATGATGTCTTGCATAACTCAATTTGATTTCCGGATTTGGTCTGCCTTGTTTTCTTATAAGCGATTGATGACAATCGCTCTACTCTGTTGCATAGCCCTTCGGATGCGTTTGATGCCAACGCCATGCCGTCTCAACAATAGGTTCGATTTCAATGTATTTCGGTTTCCAGGCAAGGACCGATTGAGCTAGACTGCTATCCGCAATCAAGCACGCCGGATCCCCTGGACGCCTATCCGAAAAAACCACTGGGATTGCATGTCCTGTTATCTTACGGCATGCCTCGATGACTTGCATGACACTGTGGCCGACTCCAGATCCTAAGTTCATTTGTAAGACCGCGCTCGGTTGTAGTTTGAGCAAAGCAGCGACGTGGGCAGTGGCTAAGTCATCGACGTGAATGTAGTCGCGGATGCAAGTTCCATCGGGTGTCGGATAATCCTTGCCAAATACGGAGATGCTCTCGCGTTGCCCCAAAGCGACCTGCAAAACTATTGGAATGAGGTGGCTTTCCGGATCGTGGTCTTCGCCGATTGTTGCGTCAGCGGAAGCGCCCGAAGCGTTGAAGTAGCGAAGGGCTGCAACTCCGAATCCGTAAGCATGTGCATAGTCGGAAAGTGCGCGTTCCACGACAAGCTTGGTAAAGCCATACGGGTTGATCGGATTCTGAGGTGTATCTTCCGCGATGGGCATCTTTTCCGGCTGGCCATATGTGGCGGTCGTGCTTGAGAACACGAATCGCCAAACTCCAGAGGCTCGCATTGCCTCCATCAACTCGAACGTCGCCGTTACATTATTTTGGTAGTACATCGCCGGATGCTGTACAGACTCGCCAACCAGTGCATACGCCGCAAAGTGCATGACCGCATCGATCTCTTTCTCTTGCATGACCCGCATCAGCAACGCACGATCTGTCAAATTGCCCTCGATCAGAATCTCTTTCGGGACACTTTCTCGATGGCCGCGGGAAAGATTGTCGTAGACCCAGACTGTGTGTCCGAGCGAGCGTAGCCGCTTTACCGAATGTGAACCAACGTATCCCGCTCCACCAACAACCAATATTTTCATTCAACAACTCCCCTCAAAGTCACTACAATCGAAGGCCTTCTTGGCTTCGTTGGATATACAATCGTATTTCGTTCAATCGACCATCGCATGCGGATTTATGAATCATGGCTATTAGCAAGCTAAAGAAACTCAAGCAAGCGGTCACCGAATCCCCAAAACCATTCGAAACGATGGTCGGTTGGATTGAACGATACACGATCTACTTGCGGAGCGAATGCCATTTGGCAGAAAACACCGTTCAAGCATATCGCCGCGATCTAGAGCATATGAAAGAATGGCTCAATGGTCGCTCCCCCACAGTCCTAGGAATCTCGGATTTGACCGAGTTTGCCGCGTTTCTCAAAAACAAAAAACTGGCAGCAACCTCTATCTCCAGGCATATTGTAGCGATTCGCATGTTCTACAAGTTCTTGCAACTTGAGAGCGCCATCGCCGACAACCCCGCTGAATTGCTCACAACGCCTAAAGTCTGGCAACGTGTGCCCATGGTTTTGAGCATCGCCCAAGTCGACCGCTTTCTAGCAGCTCCCCAGAAATTCGATCAGCATTGGATTCGCGACCGAGCGATTTTGGAATTGATGTACGCGACCGGTTGCCGCGTTTCGGAAATTAGCAACCTTTTGGTCGCTAACGTCAACTTAAAGGACGGTTATTGCTTGGCGGAGGGAAAGGGGAGCAAGCAACGCATGGTGCCTCTGGGCGAACGGGCCATCGAGGCGATCGAGCAATATCTCCGGGAATATAGACCCATCTTGGCGGCCAACCGTGAGTTGGCTCAGTCGCCATGGTTGATTCTGTCACGAACCGGCCAGCGATTACGGCGTGAAGCCATTTGGGAATTGATCAAACGATTTGCGCTCCGAGCCGGGATCGATTCCGAAGTAAGCCCTCACACCCTACGACACTCTTTCGCGACTCATTTGTTGGCGGGCGGTGCCGATTTGCGATTAATCCAAGAAATGCTTGGTCACGCAAGTATTCAAACCACTCAAATTTACACGCATGTTGAAAATAGCAAGCTGAAAAAGATACATCAAAAGTTCCATCCCCGAGGTTGATAGGTGTCGCGCGGCACTTTGTGCAGTTTCACGTAGATCCGCATCTCCGAGGCGGATTTCTTCGTCTCTGAGAGACGAAGCTACAAAAAATCAAAGCCTAATGCCATTTGCAAGCGCCCGCCGGTTCAAGAAATTGCAAAGTGTCGTTAATTCCTCGTTTTCGATTGACGGGAAACACCCTTTACCGGTACCCTTTCTCCTCCCGAAAGAGCGTTCGACTGGGTTTTGCGGCCATTGAGGCTTCACCGTGCGGCGTACAACGAGGGAAATCCGCGTTCCTGAATTAGCAGAAGGATGTCAAGCCGGGCTGAAAAGCCGCCTTGCTTCCTGTGCATGATCGACGGCCAATTGATCAGTTGCATTGCTTTGGACGCAAATCAAAAGAGGAGAACACATGGCCAACGAGATCGTACAAAAATTGATTGAAGCGGGTGCACATTTCGGACACCGAGTGAGCCGCTGGAACCCCAAGATGGAACCGTACATCTACGGGCGGAAAAACCTAATCCACATTATCGACATTCGCGAAACACTCCGCGGTATGTTGCGAGCCAAAAAATACCTTAATCAAGTAGCTAACGGTGGTTCGCTCGTCCTGTTCGTTGGTACCAAGCGACAGGCATCGGAAGTGATTCAGCGGGAGGCCTCCCGTTGTGGAATGCCGTTCGTGAGCGAACGCTGGCTTGGTGGTGCATTGACCAACTTCCGAACCGTGCGAGACCGAATGGGCCGACTGGAAGAACTCGAGCTCATCATGAACAGCGAAAAGATCAATGAATATTCGAAAAAGATGCAATCGTCTTTGAATCGCGAGTATCGCAAGATCTACCGTAACTTGAACGGTCTGCGAACATTGAATCGTCTGCCAGAATGCTTGGTCATCGTCGATCCAAAGAAGGAAAAGAACGCAGTTCGTGAAGCCAAGTCGTTGGGCATCACTACCGTTGCTTTGATCGATACCGATTGCGATCCAACTCAGATCGATTTGCCAATCCCTGGTAACGACGACGGCATTCGCTCGATTGATTTGATCATGAAGCAGTTGGCTGACGCTGTACTGGCTGGAAAAGCTGAGAATCCAGAATTGCTCAAGACCATGGGCAATGTTCCCGACCCGACCAGTGAGATGGTCGCTAAAGCTGAAGATATGGCCTAGAGCATTGTGACAGCTAAGATCTAGGGTTTGATAGTAGTGGACGAGGCGACGAGTCCCTGCGATTTGCGTCGCATACTGGACTCGTTGTCTCGTCCACTACCCTAATCTTTAGCTGTCCCAGACCACTAGAGCCAGCGAAGCTAAGAATTAAGAAACGCTCTGAATTCTTGCGAATTCAGCTACGACAAGACACATTTTTTCGGTTGACCATTGATATTAGGAGAGTTTTAGAAATGGCAGAAATCTCTGCAGCAGCAGTCAAAGCACTTCGAGCACGAACTGGATTGCCCCTCATGGATTGCAAAGCCGCACTAGTCGAAGGCGGTGGCGATGAAGAAAAGGCCATTGCGATTTTGCGTGAGAAAGGGATCAAGCTTGGCGAAAAGCGAGCGGATCGCGAAACGGCATTTGGAAGATTCGGACTTTTTGCTGGCAGCGACAAAAGCGCTGGTGCTATGGTGGAACTCAAGTGCGAAAGCGCGCCCGTCGCTGGTAATGTTGAATTCATTCAATTAGCAAACGATTTCGCGGAAGCTCTTGCAAAGAGCAATGTGCAAACGCATGACGAGTTACTCAAGCAACCTTCACCCTCCAAGCCAGGCATGACAGTTGGCGAACAGCGTGACGAACTCTTCAATCGAATCCGTGAACGATTCGACCTTGGACGGATGGTACGACTGGATGGTGCTAGCGGCGGTTACAGCCACAATGCAACCACAGTTGCAGGCGTTCTGCTTTCGCTCAAAGGCAGCAATGACACAGCGGCCAAAGATATTGCAATGCACATTGCAGCCATGCGTCCAGCAGCTTTGTCGTCCAGTGAACTTGACCCTGCGATCGTTGCCGCAGAACGGGTCGCACTTCGCGATTTGGCACTCAAAGAAGGCAAACCGGAAGCAATCGTCGACAAAATGGTTGAAGGCCGCTTGAAGCAGTTCTTTGCAGAACGAGTCTTGCTTGACCAACCCTTTGTGAAGGATGACAAACAAAGCGTTGGCCAATATGCCAAGAGTAACGGTTTGGAAATCAACAAGTTTGTTCACTACATACTTGGCGAAAGTTCGGCGTAGCGGGATTCACAATACCGCAGGCTCGACCTGCGGATCTTTTATGTTTGAAGGCTACGTTAATAAGGCGAGGGGCAGCTTGAAACCTATCTGTAAATTGGGTGGCACGCTCTGAGGTACGAAGGGCGTGTGAAGTGTCAATTGCGTTGGACCTCAAATCCACGCCCATCGCTATCGCTCTGAGAGGCTGTGATTTTTTGAATCCGAAGAAAGTACCCGTCACACTCCGTGTGACTTTGCCTCAAAAACCAAAGGTTTTTGAACTGCGGACGTCACACAGAGTGTGACGGATACTATAAAATCACAGCCTCTGAGCGTGCCACCCGGTCCCCTGGTATATTCCAGTCTGCCGCTCGCCAAATAGGTAACGCAAACTTAGCTTGGTCAGCGAAATCCGGCGTAGATCCTAGAAAAAATGTTCTCCATTCCACGTGCTAGTGCAACTGAGTCATAAATCGGCGAGGTCGAAACTTGAGTGCGGAGCGTTTTTCGTAGTACTCTCAACGAATCCTGCCTCGAGCGGTCCGTCGCAAGTGACACCGCGAGGCGAACATAGGACTTGGGGCTGTTGGTCACGAATTCGCCCAGCCCCGCGCTCTCGAGGATCGTTTGACTTGTGCGAGAAGCCCATCGATCTCCGCTAAAAGTTAACACAGGAACCCCCTGCCATATTGCTTCCATAGTCGTTGTCCCTCCGTTGTATGGGAAAGTGTCCAACGCCACATCGACGTCGTTGTAGTACTTCAAGAATTCAAAGTGGCCGGCCGGAGGGAAGAAAACAATTCGATTCGATGCCACTCCTAATTCCTCGAACTTGGCAGCAATGTATTGTTGATTGCAAAGAGAACGCAAATCGCCATTGGCAAGAACTAGCCGAGAATCGCAAGCTTCTTTCAAAATTGTCGCCCAAGTCTCGATCACTTGCGGCGTAATCTTATATAACGAACACAGGCAACCGAACGTAAACTGTTCACGAATATCAAATGGACTTTCACTGACATCCGGCGCAGTGTGATTGGTTTGAAACGTTAGATAGCTGACGGGAAGCTCAAGAAAACGTTCGCAATAGAATGGTTTTTCCTTACTTCGGAAGACAAAGCTATCGCCAACGATGAAGTCAATTTCACTAAAGCCACTTGTAGCATACATGTTGAACCACGCTATTTGTACCTTTGCTGATCGATGAACGAAAAGGCCGAGACGTTTAGGTTTGCTATAGGCACTTAAATCGACGAGAATGTCGATGCCCAGTGATCGAATCCGTTCTGCCAGTTCAGAGTTGGTCAAGGTATGAACGGATGTTCGTGTCAAGCCTTTGCTCGTTAACCAGTCCCAGTTTCCACCTCCGTTTGTAGAATCGTCGAACAAATAGAACTCAAACTGCTCACAATCGTGCGCATTTATTAATGGCCAAACAGGCTTCATATAGTTTGCTCCATTCCAATGAGCAGACAAGTATCCGATACGAATACGGCCGCCGTGCTTTAAACTCGCGGCATTGCTCATTGACGAAATTGGACTCTCCCGCTCTCGGACAATGCGAGCGTATCTCTCGCGAATCTGTCGGACACGTTGGTGTGAATAGCTTGGAACGCCAGGTGCGATAGTTGCTAACCCCCTCCAAAAATGTTCTAGCCCCGTTTCCATTGCTACTTGCTCGATCAGCTTTGCCGCTCTATCCATGTCCCCCAAATTGTATAGCGACAGGCCTAGATCATGGCGAGCGGCAACATGACTGGGATCGACGCTTAGGCATCGCTCGAAAGCGCCAATAGCTTGAGCAAACTCAGCAATTTTATTAAGCAATTGACCTACGAGACACCAGTCGTTTTCGTCCATAAGGTCGAGATCGTGAAGCTGATCAAGCGTATCCAAGGCTCCAATGAAGTTATCTGCAGCCAGAAATCGCTCGACATCAGATCTCAACAGTTCTTCTTGCGTTTTTGTTTCCATCAAACTGGCCCCGCGCGAACTACTAACTTATTTCGTTGGATTATTGAGCATGGAAGCAACGATCACAAGAGGCATTTCCATATGCGAGGGGCAGCTTGAAATCTACCTGTAAATTGGGTGGCACGCCCTGCGGCTGTGATAAAATGCGTGGGTCATCACCGGAGGGCTCGCGCCCTGCCGCTATCGTTTGGTAGCGGAACGGCGCAAGCCGTCCGGTGAGTCGAATAGAATAGAATCACAGCCTCCCTGCGTGCCACTCGGTCCTCTAGTATATTTCAGTCTGCACCTCGCCTTCGATGTCCGCCTCGGAGATGCGGACCTACATATGTCCGCCTCGGAGATGCGGACCTACGTAGCTATTGGGCAATGACGCTGATCGGCTTTTCTGCCGTATAAGCTGCGCTCGCCACGCTGGCGGTCGCTCGAATCGTTAGCGGCATGTTAAATGGGCCGAGCGGACCATTCATGAACTTTAACTTAAGGACTCCACTTTGTTTGTCCGATTCGATCTGTAAGGGGGACGCCCGAACACAGTCGATATGCTCGGGCGCAACGAGATCGATTTTCACCTTTCCCGCAACTCCTTGTCCGCGTCCTACTGTCACCAATACTTCTGCTTCACCGCCAGGCGAGCCTTTCACAGAAGTGCGATTTAGACGAACGTCCAACTGGCCCGGATCCACTAAAACTATGATCTGATCGAACTGCTCCCCTGACGTGAAACTGACTTTGTGAACCGATCCATCGGTATCTGTGATCTCTCCGACTCCCATCAAGCACGTTCGACTTGTGCGACCGATCTCCATCCACGGTGCCAAATGCAATGGGTAGTCAAACTCATTGACCCCAGGCGGGACAACAATGGTAGGCCCTTTGACTCCTTGCAAATGTCTGACCTGGCGCTCTGCAAGGCTGACCGTGATCGGGCCAGTGAACTCGCCGCGATTGATCGAAAAATGACGAACGAATGTCGAGCCACGAGCCGCGTATTTGGTCTCGAACTGTCCAAAAATCTTGAAGGGCGTCGGCATGGTTACTGCCAAAGTA
>JAYTVL010000412.1:0-4394 GCA_043744075.1 Pirellula sp.
GTACGTCGTAACAACCATTCGTCCATCCGACAAAAAATCAAGGGCTGCGGTCCGAAACCAAGTCTTCCATGGTGTCGTCTCTGGAATCGTAAGAGTGTCTAGGGCGTAAGCGCCACGCTGCAACCCGAGCGAACCAACGGTTCTCAATTCTGTGTTCCAGTTTCTTGCGCCACCTCGGGTCATTTCTTGCAGACTCACAAGCTTGGTTTTCAATCGTTCTTCTTGAATCCATTTGCCAAATAATTTGATCGCCGCTGAACCATCGCCACTTTGGCAAATAACGTCGAACCGAACGGAATCGTCGCTCGCGGGAACATTCAATACTAGCCGCTTTTGTTCATCGACGGACCAAATAAGCGAATGAGTCTGTCCAACGACAGCCGCGGCGGTAAATCGAGCCAGGTTTTGATCGCCAGTGGTCGCACTCACCGACAGTGTCTCGGTCGCATTTACCGAAAGTGTCTCGTTCGCACTCCCCGATTTTCCTTGTACGCGACTTTGACCAAATGGAACTACGCCTGATTGATGGAGGCCAGTACTGTTGCCTTGCGAGACTGACAAAACCAGTGGCTTGCCGGGTGCAATTTCCAGTTGATGGCGGATTGAATTGGACTCGGCATTCGCCTGAACCGTTTCCAAAATGTCGCGGCCATCAATGCAGTAACTGAGAACAACTTGGTCGCCGTAAAGGTAATATCCGCGATAGTCCATCCAGTGCGTCGGCATCGGTCCGCGTGGCAAGAGACCGTCACGCGAGTAGTCAAAAGTCTCGTCATGCCCCCATTGCCAACCTTGTAGATCAACCACCGACTGGCCTCTTGCTTTGGCAGTTCCCTCGCCACGATCTCGTATATGTTGAGTGTCATCGAGATCTAAAAAGCCGCCGCTCCAAAGGTCTGCTTGATTCATCGTGTGTAGGTCATAGCAGAGAGAATGGTTATTCCCTATTTTCATAGTCAGGACGCTTCGAAAACGGCGTTCTAGTTGTGAGCCGAGCGCTGGCCCGAAATCTCGATCGACGGTTGGGACGGCGGTTCCGTCTTGAGTCCCTTTGGGTAGGTTATCCAAGTAGCGTTGATCGACAAAGAAATACTCAGGGTTCGTCGGATTCATGAACTGGTCACGGATATAATGGACCACTTGGTAGCGCTGGTGTGGCGTTAAGTGAGACATGGAACCCATCAAACCATTGCCGCGTGTCAGCGTCATAAACATGCCGTACGGATCCGCTCCGAACTTCATCGCTTGTGTTCCGAAGGCACGCGAGGTCGATAGGGAAGGTCGATTGCCATCCGCTCCGTGACAGTCGACGCAAAAGCCGTGGTAGATCGCATGCCCAGCTTCGAAGTCTTTTTTGTTAAGTTTCTTGATAATACCCGCGTGATTGAGGTTTAACCAATCTTCTTTAACGGCCATTTGCTCCTCCGTCGGCTTCAAATCGTTGGCTAAACTTGGACCGCCTCGAGCCACTCGAATGACGTACGCCGCAAGATCAAAGAATTGGGCTTGATCTCGGAACGCCGAGATCAAGCCCTCGGGCATGATTGAAACAGCTGAAGTTATTTTCGTGTCGATGGTTTCCTTTTTGATGACGATAGGATGATCAAGGTCGGAGGCCGACCGAAGGACCAACTGCTGTTCATTGTCATCAACAACGATTCCAGTCAGCGTCTTGCCGTCATCGGTCAAAACAGACACCGTCTCAAAGTCTTTTCGAAGATGCTTCGAGGGGAACAACAACGACTGGATTAGATACTCATCGGTCAACTTGGCTGGATCGATTCCTTCGAGCAATTTCGCGATATTAGGTCCTAGCGGGGATTGGCCACTTCCACTGGCATGGCAATTGACGCAAGCCGCTGTTGATCGATAAAAAACTAGAGCGCCTCTTTTAGGATCGCCTCGGCGGTGCGTTTCGCTGACAAGTGTCGAAACATCAGCAGCTTTCAGAAGTTGTTCTAACGACTCAGCTTTTCGAAGGGTTTCGGCTTTGCAGTATGTTGGCGCGAAAATGAATAACGCAATGATTGCGATTTTGTTAAACAGATTCTGGCAATACATTGTCAAGCTCGTGTTCGGTAGGACTGTTTCGAATTGCTGCATTGTAATTGGGATAAGCCTACGATGGATAGCTGCCTAATACGAAGCGTAAGCTAGAGTTTGTCGACAATGAATCGCTATGGATCACGACCGACTCGCTCACAGGTTACAAAAGTTGATCCGAGAAAAATCGATCAAAGACTTCGACGAAAAATGCAAGCAGCTGGGTTCCTACGGTGGCGGGAACCATTTTGGTGAATGCGAAATTGTTCGCGTCGGAGAAACAGCAGAAGCAAAAACAATTGCTAGCAACTTTGGACTGCGAGATGGTCATGTTGCATTCTTGTCGCATTGTGGTTCGCGAGGACTTGGGCATGCATTGGCAACGAATCAATTTTATGCTCTGAAGACCAAGTTTCGAAAACGCGGGCGGGCCTATCCGAATGGCGACGCGCAGCTGGTCTTTGCCGAGTTTGGTACTCCGGAAGCGGACGAGTATTTGATGGACATGGCGTTGGGAGCCAATTTTGCGACGGTAAATCACCTCCTGATTAATTCGATTGTCCTGGAGGCGTTCAACAAAGTCATTCCTGGGACGCGCGGCGAATTGGTTTACTACATTAGCCACAATATTGTGCGACGAGAACGGATTGATGGTGAGCTGAACTGGGTCCATCGCAAAGGAGCAACGCGGGCGTTTCCAGCTAAACATGACGAACTGTTTGGCACACCGTACTTTGAGACTGGACATCCAATTTTGTTGCCAGGAAATCCAAGAGATGGCTCGTCGATCATGGTGGCAATGCCGGGCGCGAGTCGCACAGCGTTTAGTGTTAATCATGGTGCCGGACGCCGGATGAGTCGAACACAGGCGAAAGCAACGTTGGACGCAAGGAACGTAAAGAACTCGTTGGAAGCTGCGGACGTGATTAGCAATTGTCGCAACTATCCCATTGACGAAGCACCGGATGCATACAAAGACTTTGCCGAAGTGCTTCAAAGCGTGAAACAAGCTGGGTTGGCCAAAGAAGTGGCAAGGCTCCAGGCCCGATTCGTGATCAAAGAGTCAGGCGGTGTCGGTTAATCTAAGTAGATCCGGCTGTCCTCACGTAGGTCCGGCTGTCCTCGGCCGGACATCATTCACTATTAGATTCGTGCTCAGTAGCACATTTTCCTACCGTTCCCCTTCCGCTAGAAAAAGCCAAACTGGCCACCGAGTCCACCACGCAGGGTTGACTCGCCGCTATAATCAGTGATCACGTTTCATTCTTGAAATCACTTCCAGTGATCAATTCCCAACTAACCTTTTGAGGATCTTTGAATGTCGATGTATCGAAAAACACTTTTGGCAGGCATTGCGGCAATGGCTATTGTTTCCAGCTATGCGGGGAATCCGCTTTCATCAACATCTTCCGCCCTTGCGGCTGATTCGGCCAAAACGGACGTACCAAAAGTGCTTTCGTTTAAAGCCAATACGCTTGAGGGAGAGGCGGCAGATCTAAGCAAATACAAAGGCAAGGTTGTCATGTTTGTCAATGTTGCAAGCAAGTGCGGCATGACTCCCCAGTATTCAGCTTTGCAAAAGCTGCATGAGACTTATAGTAGCAAGGGACTTGTAATAGTTGGTGTTCCCTGCAATCAATTTGGCGGTCAAGAAGCCGGCACAAGCAAAGAAATTCGGGAGTTCTGCACTAGCAATTACAAAGTGTCCTTCGATATCTTAGAAAAAGTAAATGTAAAAGATGCGGGCAATGAAAAAGCTTGCGAATTGTTCGCCTACTTGACTGAACAAGACACGAAACCAGCAGGTAAGGGACCGGTCAAATGGAATTTTGAAAAGTTTGTGGTTGATCGCAAAGGGAACGTGGTAGGTCGTTTCTTGAGCGGCGCGAAGCCCGATTCGAAAGAGATGATTGCAGTTATCGAGAAAGCACTCGACGAATAGTTTCGGACTATAACCGCTCCTAAGTATAGCCGCAGATTTCCGACACTTCTCGCTGGTCGCCAGCAAATCGGTCCTTCGTCGGATTTCATCCGGATGTCAGTGATGGATTTGTTTTGACGAAAAGTTTCTCGTTCCCGGGCTCTGCCTTGGCTGTGCGACAAATAGCAGTTTCGATATTTCTTCCTGATTTATTTCGAGTCCTTTTTGTTCCGAAGAACAATAGACTTAATCAATATCACTAGCCCATCCGTTCGGGGCTCGCCCCCGACGGATGCGTTTTGGCGTACTACAAACAATAGGCCGTCCGAACCCCCGTTCCCCTCGGCTTTGCCCGCCTCCGGCGGGCAAACGGGCTGTTGATTTACTGCGAATTTGTCAAGCAATATCAGCCGCAGGGCCCACGGTTTAC
>JAYTVL010000413.1:0-15880 GCA_043744075.1 Pirellula sp.
GTCGATCATAAGTCGGGCTGAACCGGACGCTAGCGCGTTGCGGCTGATTAGCCGAAGGGCGCTAGCCCACGGTTTGCGGCCCATGTTGTGATCGATGCCGAGAATCACTTGAGTCACCTTACAAGAAGCTATATTAAACCTCAAGCACTGGGGTTAAGCGATAGAGGAATCGAGACTCTATCCATAAAGATTGACGCCATCCGGAGAAATGAATTGTCGATGGCGGCAGGGGGAGGATATAATTCGGTTCGGATCGACTCGTATATTCTTGAAAGGAAGTACATAAGATGAATGCGAAACTGATTGGATACTGGACTACCTTAGTTCTGTTTTGTGCGGCGATGGGATTCGGAGCAGTCGCTGATTTGACACAAAACCCCGCAATTATGGAGGGTATGAAGAAGCTTGGTTATCCGGACTACTTTGTGTATATCATAGGTTTTTGGAAACTTGCGGGCGTGATTGCTTTGCTATTGCCAGAATGGGGATTGGTAAAGGAATGGGCCTATGCTGGATTCTTTTTCGATTTGACTGGGGCGAGTGCATCGCACGTATTTGCAAAAGATGCGATGCCGGAACCCATCGTTCCACTAGTGCTTCTTGCAATTGGCATGGTCTCTTGGTATCTGCGACCCGCCTCGCGTTGCGTTGTAGCTCCAGTCGTGTCAGTGCACCAGGAGGCTAGTCATCACCTGCAAATCCGGCCTTAATGCTAGCGCATTGATGCTCAAAATTACAAAATGAGTGCCATTGGAAGTGAAGCCAGGGGCAGCAGAAAAGCACCGAATGGGAAACCATTCGCGCGTGACGTAACGATTCCAGGTTGCGGCACTAGTTCGACTACGAGAACGCAATAGCTTCGCCGTCAATTCTTGGGTCAGTGGTACAAAGCAAACCGCGGTCCGTCCTTTGGATTCCTTGAGCGATTGCAAGGGAATTTGAGACTTTGAGTGGATGTCCGAGCTTTTCCAAGTGCTTCGTTGCTTCGCTGCTAGCATCTCGCTCGTTGGTCAACGCCTTGCGAGTTCCGCCCAGGTTGGGCTCGTGATAAACAAGGTCTGGATTCCATTGTTGGTGAATTCTCGCTGATGCGATCGCTTGGTCGATGGTTTCGTTGAGATCAATGCAGCGTACAATGTTTTGTAAAGTCGTGTTAATGATCTTGGGACCTCCCGCGGCCCCGCATGTCAAAAACGGCGTTCCATCCTGTGCAAGTACAATCGTTGGACTCATGCTGGAAAGAGGTCGCTTGTTGGGTGCCACTGCGTTCGCTTCGGAACCGACCAAGCCGAACGCATTTGGAACGCCGGGAGCAATGCTGAAATCGTCCATTTCATTATTGAGCATGACACCCGTGCCAGGAATCATGACCTTGCATCCCCAGGATGTATTCACCGTCGAGGTGAGAGCAACCCAGTTGCCAAGTGAGTCTGCGGTTGACAGGTGTGTTGTATGTTTTTTGCTATCGTCGCTCGCAACGTTGCCATGAACGATCGCAGTCGAGGCCTTGTCCATTTTTATTTCGGATGCAAGGGACGCAGCGTATTCTGGATCAACAAGAAAGTTGGGCACCTTCACGAAATCGCTGTCGCCGAGCCAATGAGCTCGATCAGCGAATGCGCGCTTCATGCATTCCGCAAGCAAATGAAAAAAGTCTCCTTTAGAATTCGAGTGTATCTTCGCCACATCAAATTTGTTTAGCATGTTAAGCATTTGCGCGATGTGAATGCCACCAGAGCTTGGAGTCGGAAATCCAATCACTTGATAGTTTCGGTAATTGGATTTGATACAGGGTCGTTCGATAGCTTTGTAGTTCGCGAAGTCAATCAGCTTTAAAATTCCTGATTGCTTTTCGAGGTACGCAACGCAGGCCTTGGCAAATTCGCCTGTATAAAACCATTCGGGACCGTTCTTTGCGATATTGCGAAGAGTTTGAGCAAGATCTGGTTGGCGAAGAATTTCTCCTACTTTAGGTGCGCTACCGTCAGCTTTGAGCAGCGTTGTTCGGCTCGCTTCGTACTTGGCCAAGTTTTGCCGTTCACTTGAGATCGCGTTGTGCGTCGCGGGTCCAATCGTGAATCCGCTTTCTGCGGCTTCGATTGCAGGTTCGAAGAGCGAGGCCCATTTCAGGACTCCCAATTTGTCATGTGCAATCTTCAACGCGGCAATTTGACTGGGAACTGCACAAGCCAGCGGGCCGGTTTGGCTCAACTCGGCAACTGGTTTTCCATTGCGAACATACATCTTCTCCGAAGCTGCTGCGGGGGCTGTTTCACGACCGTCGATCGCGTGGATCGCTCCTTTTTGCGTTCGGATTAATATTAAGCAGCCACCGCCGATACCGGAATTGTGTCCGTCGGCAACCCCAAGGCAAAGTGCAGCTGCGACGGCGGCGTCGACTGCATTCCCGCCGTTCTTGTACATGCTCAGCGCTGCCTGGGAAGCAATCGGATGTACTGTGGCGGCTACGTTGGCACCTAATGCGGTGCGATGTTTAGGTTTCGCAGCTGTATCACTCGGCTTGTCTTGTCCCAACAGCAATTGTTGGGTTTGGGGCAAACCATAAAGGGACGCTGCAGCCAATGATTGAGTGAATTGTCGACGCATTAAAAAGTTTGTCATTTGAGCGACTTTCAATTCGTTGGCTATCGAGTTTTCGTTGTAAGGTAATGCTGCGAAAAACACTGCGAAAAACAGTTTAAATGCAGGCTGTTTCGTAACCCGACGCGTAAGCGAGGGATTTTGTTGCTGGTCCCTCGCTTACGCATCGGGTTGTGAATAATCCGCGCTAGTGCTCTGTCTCAAAAATCGACACCGTCAACTTGGATCGCGGGCTTGTCCTCTTAGCATATCGCTTCGCGGCAAGTATTTGCACATGGCGATACCAACAAAGTAGAGGCCAATTAGCGGAATCGCCATCCCCAACATGCTGCCAACGTCGTTCGGAGTCAATATCATGGAGAGGAAAGCAATAATCAGAATTGCCATTCTCCACTGAGAAATATATAGCTTCACTGACAGGATGCCGAGTCTTTCGAGTACGAGCATCACCAATGGGAGTTGAAATGAGATACCGAATCCCAACGGCAACATTAGAGCAAAGGACATGTAGTCCGTAAGTCGAGGCGAGGCTCCAATTCCCATGCTTGCATTGAATTCCAGTAAAAAGTCAATAACCATATTGAAAATCACAAAAAACGCGAGGGCGGCGCCTGCCCAAAACAACAGGAGGCTAGTTGGCAAAAAGAAGTAAACGTATCGACGTTCGTGCGGATACAATCCGGCTGAGACAAACTGCCAAACATGAAAAAATATCCCCGGACTCGCGACGAGGAATGCAACAACCAATCCGGCTTTAAACCAAATCAAGAATGGTTCTTGCAGTCCTAGTGATTCAGTACTTGCGTTGATACCGACAAATTCGCGAAACGCAACTAAGTCTGTAACCGCTGGCAGGCCAAGACAATCAGGATTGGAACGATCCGACTCGGATAGCGATCCAGCAAGTGCGGCCTTCAACCGACGGATGTCTAGGAAGACAATTTCACTTACTTTTTTCTCATCGACAAGCCATTTAGATAGTTCTTCCGAAACAGCCACTCCGGCGGATTCCTTCATTTCTGCCTTTGTCTTTTTATCATAGTAATTGTTGAGGGACTTTCGAAGTGGAACCTGCATATAGTTCACAACGGTAGTCGCCATAGGCAAACCGATGACCAAACCTACCGCCAACCAAATTGATGATTTGAAAAGTGCGCGACGAAGTTCTTCGAGATGATCTCCAAAGCTCATGGAACTTTTCTCAAACAGGTCATCGGCTTTTTTTAGAGCAAGGACGCTTTTCGCCATCAATCATCTCTCCAGTATCGGGTTTCGGCATGAATTTTCGTGCCGTCGTGCGTAGTTTGTGTGGGGCGAGTAAAATGAATTCGTGGTCGCACCGATTCGTGCCCACCCAGTTTGTTCTTCCGCGTCCATTTGGCAATGCATGTTTTTACCAGATCAGCCGATTCGTTTTGAGCCGATTTTCCGATCGTATATCTGGGGAGGTGATCGATTGGCATCTCAACTAGGCAAAAAACCGCCAGGAAGTGGCATTTGGGCTGAAAGTTGGGAGATTGTCGACCATCGGGAGGGGGAGTCCATTGTGATTGATGGGGCATTTGCCGGTTGGACGCTTCGGCAATTAATTGAGTCGTTTCCTAACGAAGTTATCGGTCGCGACACTCCAAACGAACGATTCCCCCTTCTGCTGAAGTACCTTGACTGCCAAAGAGTACTCAGTGTCCAGGTCCATCCCGATGATGCGTACGGCGCCAAAATGCCGCAGCCAGACCGCGGGAAAACGGAGGCTTGGTATGTAATCGACGCGGAACCGGATGCCAAGCTGTATGCTGGACTGCAGGCAGGAGTGGACCGCCAGTCGTTGCTCGATGCAATCGAAAAGGGGGAAACGGAGAACTGCCTACACGTGCTTTCGCCAAAACCAGGCGATTGTGTCTTTATTCCGGCTGGTACGGTCCACGCACTAGGTGCAGGGCTTTTGGTCGCCGAAATTCAGCAGGCGAGCGATTGCACCTTTAGGCTCTTCGACTGGGATCGAGTCGACAAAGACGGCCAGCCACGACAGCTGCATATTGAACAAGCGTTGGATGTAATCGATTTCGTGCGTGGCCCAATTGAGTTTGTGCCGAGACCGCAAAGTACAACAGCCGATACTCAAACGTTGGTAGATTGCGATAAATTCAAATTAAGAGAGTTTGCGTACCCAGGGACCTACCGTCTTGACATCGAACAATTGGCCATCGTCACTGTTCCAATAGGTAATATCGTTTTAAGAACAAGTTCAAATGAGTTTTCGTTGGAGCGGGGACAGACGGTCCTAGTCCCGTTTGCCTGCCAATCTGCAACGTTTGAAGTTTCAGAGGGTACCAGGGTCCTTGTGTCTACGTTGCCTTGCGCGTCATGAAACAAACGCTGGCTCAACATTGGATGCAAAACTGGGGGCTTCTTGATTTAAGGCCGATGCATCGTGCTCTTTTGAGAAGGTCGATGGATCAACTTTTACGGACAGAACCGACCAACCCAAAGATGCATTGCGAGCGTGAAGTTTCATGGCACGTCGAAAGCTGGAGCGATTCCAATGATCAGGCATTGTTGGACATAATGAGTCGGCCAGGAATGCTGGTCGTTGACTTTGACGGATTAGCAAAGCGTGTGCGCGAGGATCGGCAACGAGATGCTGTACTTGATGCGATCCACCATCGTTCGAATTGCCAGATTCGACTATTGTGGCATTGGTCTTTGCGAGGTAAAAAGGACCTACTCTGGTGCACTGAAATGTCTTTTGATGGCGTCATCTACGAGGGACAATCCCTCCATCATTGGCTTCGTGCTTGCCTTCGACATGGTAAAGGAAGCAAATGCCAGAGCAACTCGCTTCTGAGTGGCATTCAATTGCCGAATTTGGTCGCGCCAAACATGCCTAGAGATTAGATCCCTGACAAACGTAATGAAAAAACTGTTAGTAACCGGTGCGGCAGGGTTTATTGGTTTTCACGTGTCACTCCGTTGCCTCAAGGCCAATATGCATGTTGTTGGACTGGATAATCTAAATGAATACTATGATGTTAGCTTAAAGCATTCGAGACTCGGACAACTCCGCGAATTCCCTAACTTTGAATTCGTCAAGTTAGATCTCCAGAATCAATTGGACCTGGGTGAACTGTTTGAATCCCGAAAGTTCGACAAGGTCATTCATTTGGGAGCACAGGCCGGTGTTCGATACTCGGTTGAAAACCCGTTTGTTTACATCGACTCGAATATAATGGGAACAATGAATATTCTCGAAGGCTGTCGACGAACAAGCGTTTCGCATCTCGTATACGCAAGTAGTTCGAGCGTCTACGGCAGCAATACATCTCAACCATTTTCGGTGCATGATCCGGTCGATCATCCTCTCAGCTTGTATGCAGCAACCAAAAAAGCAAATGAAATGATGGCGCATTCGTATTCGCATTTGTACGGACTACCGACAACCGGACTGCGTTTTTTTACCGTGTATGGGCCGTGGGGCCGACCAGATATGGCACTTTTTAAATTTACCAAAGCAATAATCGACGGCAAAACCATTGATGTATACAACGAAGGCAAAATGAAAAGGGATTTTACTTACATTGACGATATTGCGACCGCCGTCACTCTATTGTTAGACCACATCCCAGCTGCTGATACTGGTTGGAATAGCGACCGACCCGATCCTGGAACCAGTTCAGCGCCATACCGAATATACAACATCGGAAATCAACAGCCAACGGAACTAACTCGCTTCATTGAAGTGCTGGAAGAAACGATCGGCATCCGAGCAAGAATGAATATGTTACCAATCCAACCGGGTGATGTACGAGATACTTTTGCGGACGTAAATACTTTGAAAGAGGCCATTGGATTTTGTCCCGCAACTCCTATCGAGCTCGGGATTCAACGATTTGTGGAATGGTATCGCGGATACTACGGGGTATGATGATCCAACCAAAACGGACCTTACTCTCGGTCAACGTAAACAAGGTTGCACTGCTGCGAAACACGAGGCATTTGGGTGTGCCAAGCGTTGTCCGAGCCGCAAGCCTCTGCTTGGCAGCAGGGGCGGACGGCATTACAGTTCATCCGAGGCCGGACGAGCGCCATATTCGCAAAGCCGATGTGTTTGCAATTGGGGCTTTGCTCAAAGAATGGCCTCGTGCAGAATACAATATCGAGGGAAATCCGTACCACAATCTGATGGAATTCATTCGTGCGGTACGCCCTGCTCAAGCCACTTTTGTTCCTGATAGCGAGTCGCAAAGCACATCAGACCACGGATGGAATCTGATTGAGGAAGGAGCTAGGCTAGCACCCTTGGTTCGTGAATGCAAAGAACTGGGGGTTCGAGTCAGTTTGTTCATGGAGCCGATGCCGGATCAAATGGTCTTGGCGAAACAAATCGGTGCAGAGCGGATTGAGCTTTACACTGAGTCGTGGGCAAGTTCGTTTCATACATCAGCTCGCGATTCAACCCTCTCGAAGTTTGTTGCAACGGCACTATCGGCGAAAGAAGCCGGCCTCGTGATTAACGCTGGCCACGATTTAAATCGAGAAAACTTAACTCCTTTTTTGCTTGCAGTTCCTGGAATTGCAGAGGTTTCGATTGGGCACGCATTGATTGGGGACGCATTGGAAATGGGTTTCGATCAAACGGTGCGAGCTTATGTGCGGTGCATTCGAGAAGCTTTCGCTTCTTAAGTGAGGGGCCGAAGAAAGTACTCGTCACACTCCGTGTGACGTTGCCTCAAAAACCAAAGGTTTTTGAACTGCGGACGTCACACGGAGTGTGACGGGTACTATAAATTCACAGCCTCTGAGCGTGCATCCGGTTTACAGCCCCAAAAACAGCGACTCCACACAATCAGCGGACCACACTGAACTCAAAATGCAAACACTGCTCTCGTTTAAGAGTCCGCTTCGACATGGTAAAGTATATCTCTGGACCGACAGAGGACGCCCCATCGTTATCGGCGCGATCTTTTCAGCTCCAGTCGGAACGATGCCAGCCAGGAGTTTAGGAGTAAGATTCAATTCCCTAATTGCTGGAAGCGTAATTGGTTCTCGCTCGGATAACGTCTTTTGGAAGTGCGATGATTCGGGCGCAAAATGGATAGACGGGCTCACTGACCTTGTACCGTCCAATAGCCGAGCGACTCGATTGATCCAGATGAAATCCATTGTTCGACAATTTGAGTGCAATTACGAAAATAAGGCTAAACCTGATTTATTGCCCCATCCACTCTTTCGGTATCCTGAGAACACTCCGGGGGCTACGGACGGTGCGATATTCTCGTTCTGCAAGGGAACCGATCCAAAGGTATACCTCCAAATCGAGGCCCGAGAGGACCGTTGGCTAGTGGCCTGTTATCGGGATGACATAATGGACACGACGATTTGCAAAGGAGAAAACGTCGTGTGGTCGTTTGACATCGTCGCCAAACCAGATCGATTCCAGACCGAACCTTCTTATTTCAAGTATACATCCGAACGTCGATCGTCAAGCGACCCGAGTAAGATTCTGTCTTCTATTTGGGGCACACGCTAAGACTGCATTGCACGCTGTGACTGTGCCCAAGCAATTGGGCCAAAAATGAGTAGCGGAGCCCAAGCAGCAGCTGCGGGAGAAAGCAGCGTTTCACTTGATCCCAACGTGTGTAAACCGATGCTGATTCCGAAAAACGCAGCAAAGCTGATCATGCACGTTAAAATCATACCCACTAAGTTGCGACTGCGGTTGGACAAGATTAACGGAATCCCTATCAGCAACTGAGTGAAGTCCAGTAGTGGTTGTATGAATCGCGTATGCACTGCAACCTTTAAGTCAGCACCGTAATAATCAGTCTGATTTTGCATTCTCCAAATCAAGTCGCTGGTCGCGGCAAATTGCCTGGCCGCCCCTCCACGCAGCACATCAAACTCAAGCTTGCTCGGGATAAAACACTCGTTTGGTTTCAACCACGGGGTATCGACAGGCAAAAGCAAAAAAACACCTTGATCGTTGACCACGGAGTTCTTTCCAGCTAAGGGTTCGGCACCCTTGGGTTCCGTGACTAGATATCCTTGGGGATGCGTTTCATCTGCAATCAAAAACTTGGCAGAAAAACCCGTTATCTGCCGAGTCACTTGCGACGCAGGACCCAGAAACTTGAAAATAGGTTGGATGATTGTCACATTTGCAGGCTGCAAATTGCGTCCGGCAATAAGTAAACCCATCTCTACATCTTCCGTCGGTCGGATTGGGCGTATACTTTCTCCGAGCAACTCTTGTGGCGTCTTGCTAAGCATCGATGCATACTTTGGAATCAGAACTTCACGCGAAACCGCCGCCAGCAATATCAACACTGCGGACAAAATCACAATCGGTCGAATGATTCTTCCCTTGCTAATCCCGGCTGCTAGCAATGCAGTCATTTCATGGGTGCGATACAACCAAGCTACAACAAACATGGTTGCAAGAAGTGTAAGCACACCGCACATTCGGTCATAAATGCTGAGCATGTAAGGACTGAAGTACTCTGCTAACCCTCGGATAAAGCTCCCTCGAAATTTCCCGTATGCAATCATTTCATCGAGGTTGGTAAAAACCTGTACCACGATGAGAAGCCCCGACAACGTTAGAAAGCAAATCAAGAAGACTCGAGAATAGAGGAAAAGCAAATAGCGGTCTATCTTGGTCATTCTGCGATTCATTGAGTAAGAGGTTGAGCAACCATCCTTACCAGAATTTAGCGACCCTTTGCAACGTTAATCCATTTGCTATCAATCAGATTCTGGTGCGGATGGCCTCCATCTGGACGTCTGGATTACCGATATTCCTCTTGTCCGCAAGTGCGAAGAGATGCACAATCTGCGGCGGAAGTTGATTGGTTTCGAGGGAAAGGAATCCCATGCATCGTCGTAAATGGCTCAGTAGTATTTCGATTGTCTCGTTCGCGGGGTTTGTTGGGTGCCGGGGCTACCAGTATGGGCATGTAATTAAACCCGAGGCGGCCAATTTAGTCGGTAGCCATGAGGCGGGTGCCGAAGTTTTCGATCCGCTTGTCGACGAAGCCGTCGCAAAACTTCTGGCTCGACAACAGATTGCGACCGACGACTGCCCAATTGGCCCTGATGGTTTACCGATGAAAAAATCGGTTTGCTTCGTTGGAATTGAAAACAAGAGCGCAGAGGATATCGGTGACTTCAAGGACAAACTGTACAACCAAATCGACTCGCGCATCCTTGAATCGAATTCGTTTCAGTCCATCAGCAAACGGATGGTGGATGCCGCTCTGCACGAAACGAGGATGCGACCGGATGCGCTGATGTTGCCTGACAATATGCGATTGTTCACCGCTGTCTTGCAACGAAGTGGCGCACCAGTCGACTACTTGCTCTATGCAACGCTCACCAGCGGGACGACGAAACGCAACAGCTCGACGCAGCGGGACTATGAGCTGACGCTGGAGCTGACCAATGTTCATACCGGCCAATATGACAAACTCTCGTCCGAAGTCCGCAAGGGGTACCATAAAACGGCTGCTGGCAAGTTTTGGAATTACAATCCACTCAAGCGATGACGCAACAAAACCAAAGCAATCAAGTCTCGCGTCAACCCCAAATTTTTAGCAGCCCAGCGTTAGCCACCGCTTTAGTCGCGTGTCTGTTTTTCTTGTTTTCAAGTGGATGTTCTACGCATTCCAAACGCATTTCTCAGCCAAGGAATCTTTTTTACGACGGTCAGTTGCAAGCCTGCCGCACTGGACTCGAAAAACTTGCTAAGTCCAATCGCCACGATCGGGATGTCGTCAATCTTGATCTGGCAATAGTCGACCTTCTAAGCGGTCAGGCCAAACAAGCCGAAGCAAAATTGAGAGACGTTCGAGATCGATTTGACTATCTTGAACAAGACTCCATCACTGAGAAGACCGTGTCGATGTGGACCGACGATCAAGCGAAGTCCTATTCCGGTGAAGACTACGAAAAGATTCTGATCCGTGTCTTTCTGTCCCTTTCAAGTCTAATGCATGACGGAATCGACGCGGAAAGCTATACGCTGCAGATCCAGGACAAGCACGAAGAACTGGGACAAATGTTTGCAAAGCGAAACGGAAAGGCTGGAAGCGAATATACACCCCTTCCTTTGGGTTTTTACATGCGTGGAATGTTGCGTGAAGCGACTCACCGCGACTACGACGATGCCGTCCGCAATTATGAATTCGCATCGCAACTGCTACCCAATTGCCAACCATTGCACTGGGATCTTGCTCGGGTACGTAGCGGTGTGCATTCTCAAGCTGGTCATGGTGTCATTTACGTCTTTGCGATGGTTGGCCGGGGTCCATACAAAGTCGAAGTAGCCGAGCAACCCACGAGTGACGCACTGCTCATCGCGGATCGAATCGTCTCTGCATTGGGACCTTACAAACTGCCTCCGACGATTGCACCGATCAAGATTCCTGACGTCGTCGTGCCGTCTTCAGATGTCGACTCGGTTGGAATCCGAATCAACGGCAGTCCAATCGGACCAACGACGTCTTTGGCAAACATCGAACAACTGGCCGTTTCAACTTACCGAGCGAATCGCAACTCCACCATCGCAAGAGCGGTTGCAAGGCGTGTGATCAAGAAAGCAACCGTTGCCGCAGCCAAAAACAGTATCGGCAAAGACGGCCTAACTGGGATCGGAATGGACATCGCCGGCATCGCGTGGGAAGCGAGCGAGGCGGCCGACACGCGATGTTGGGGACTACTGCCACGCGACATACAAATTTTGCGGGTAGAGGCTCCGGCGGGGGATCATCAACTGCAACTGAATCCACTCTTGGGAAACCGCCCAGTTGGCCCAGCACAGACCACACCTGTTCGGGTCATCGACGGTTTAAACACTTACTTGGTTTGTTGGTTTCCAGATGCACGCAGCGTTAGTCAAATGATGTGCAGCAATCGGGCGGACCCAGACCAGTCAATTCATCAGCCGTAGGGCGTTAGCCCACGGTTGGCGACTTGTTTAACCCGCGCAGCGGCGGGCGGGCCATGGTTTGCGGCGTCAATCCAGCGCCCGCGATCTACGCTAATCGCTCCGATCGGTTAAACGTTACAGCTTCAGGCCAAATAGTTCGCCACCGTTATTCTTGCCCGTTCCACCTTTTAAAGTACCTTGGAACTTAGGGACGGCCAGTTCTCTCTTCGGTTCATCTTCTGGTTCAGTTTTTTGAGCGGCCGAGCCAGCGGTTTCCGGCTTGGCTTGGGTAGCGCGCAGTGAGAGTCCGATCCGTTGATTGTCTCGATCGACTGTCAAAATTTTTACTTCGACCTCTTCACCTTCCTTGAGGATGTTTGCTACGTTGGCTACTCGTTTATGGGCCAACTCGGAAATGTGGATAAGCCCCTCGATACCGGTCGCAAGTCGAACGAACGCTCCAAAATTAGCTAAACGCGTCACGGCACCTCGTACAACTGTTCCAATTGGAAATCGAGCGTCAACGTCGGTCCACGGGTTGTCCTGCAGTGAACGGTAGGACAATCCGATTTTGCCGGTCTCCGCATCGATTTTTTCAACGCGAACTTGAATTTTGTCGCCTTCTTTAACCACTTCGCTAGGATGCTTGATTTTGTCCCATGAAAGTTGGCTAATGTGGATCATACCATCGAGGCCCCCAATGTCGACAAACGCTCCGAAGTCCATGACTTTGCGAACAATGCCATCGCATGCTTCGCCGACTTCAAGTGAGGCAAGCCGTTCTTTGCGTTTCGCGGCCTTTTCCCGTTCCAAAACAGCTCGGTGGCTTAATACTAAATTACCTCGCCTCGGATTGACTTCCGTGATGATGCAAACCAGTTTTTTTCCAATGTAGTCCGCTGCTGATTCAACACGGAATTCCGAGAGCTGGCTAATAGGAATAAAGCCGCGAACATTGCCTACCAAGCATTCAACACCACCAGTGTTGGCGCTTTCGACTTTGGCTTCGACTGCGGAACCCTCGATGAGATCATCCCAATCGTTGACGGTTACCGTTTCACCCGGAATGGCTAGGTCGTAGAGGCCTTCTTCTTCATTGAACGCGCGAATCAAGCATTCAACTGGTTGCCCTTCGACAGGCGGTGTAACGAATTGGAGCAGTGGCACAATACCTTCGTCTGGCCCGCCAAGGCTGATGAAGACATTTGCATTATGGACCTTAATCACTTTTCCTTGATGACGCGAGCCGTCTTCCAATGAACGACCAACTCGAAGCATGCGATCGCCGATCATCAAACCATCGAGGTCCGCTCCGGCAAGTTCGGCGTCGAGAGAAGACTGCTCTTCTTCGCTGCTGCGTGTCCGAACACTTGGAACTGGAATTTTCGATGCCATTGGGTTCGCATCGTTATTTGAGCGGTATCGAGGCGCAAGGGCTTCGGCGTCTATTTTTTCTGGTGCAGGCTCGTTGTTCGAGGTATCTGCGACTGTCGAGGGCACAGAATTTTTCCCGGCGGCAGTTTGGTCCTTTGGGGGGCGCGTACTGGAGGCCTGTTTCTCTCTAGCTTGTCTCTTTTGGTCCTGTTGGATTCGTAACTGCTGTGCTTCACGCATCAATCGAATTTGTTCCAAATTGATTGGTCCACCGCCAGAAGATGCCGGAACGACGGGTTGGGCGGCAGGAATTGCGGAGGCTGAATTTGCGTCCGTTTGGTTTTGCGAATCGGTCATGGGACTGTGTTTAGAGTAATGCGAAATGGAAAGCGGAGGATAGAAGATCAGAGTGCGCTGCGGCTAAGTGTAGCAACGGTAACTCAACATTCTAGGGTTTATCGACTTTCTTGCCGCCAAGTTTGCAGGCGGAAGTCTTTTTGCAAGCAGTTTTTCGTAACCCGATGCGCAAGCGAGGGATTTTGTTGCTGGTCCCTCGCTTACGCGACGGGTTGTGAATAATCCGCGCTAGGGCGATGATCATAATGATCTGTTTCTTTGTCGGCTTTTTGCCAAGGAAATCGCGATCGTCGAGTTCAAAATAGTGCTGCAAATTGGAAATCCAAATAAATCTCTGAATAATAAATTCGGAAAACCACATTCTAACACCCCCTCCTGTGGAGTAGTAAAATACCGTCTTAAGGGTGGTTTTTGTCGGGAACGTAAGTCGTGCGAATGCAAAGATTTACCGGATTTGATAGCTAACTCAATCGTTGACATAGTCAATAATCAGAATGCGACTTTTTGTCACAAGTTGCGACGCGGAAATGGCGATGCTAGCTAACATCACGCGGGTCAAGCGGTTGCGATGGCAGGCTGGAGGCCTATACTCATCGAACTTATCGGACGCCGGTTGATCTTACCCAGGCCTTAAATCTTACCATTTTTGGTGTGGGACTCCGATCCTCATCCTGACTTTTAGCAATAGGATCAACTGGCAAAAACGCACTTGCCTGCACGTTCGCGGACGGATTTTCGCGAGCGGCGAGACGGACCTCGCAGCTTCAGGTGATGATTTTTGTATTGCCTAACAAGGAAAGAGGTCCATTATGTTGCATGTTGCAGCATTGACGCTTATGGCTGTGTTGAACACTCCCTCAAATTCGGAGGAGTCGATTCCATACGATGCAGCCTATCGCAAAGCGCAGGAGGAGAAGAAACCGTTGGTTGTGTTGGTTGGCGCCAATTGGTGTGCGGCTTGCCGCACAATGAAGTCGGAGACAATCCATCCCATGAAGGGAGCTGGGGAGTTTAAGGAGGTCGTATTCACCCATGTTGATAAAGACATCCAACCAGAAATCGCACAACAAGTGATGCAGGGGAATACCTTGCCTCAAATCGTTGTCTTCTGCGAAGGAGATCAGGGGTGGAAACGGTTTTCTTTGACCGGCATGCAGAGTGAACGTCGGGTCAAAGAACTGATTCGCAGGGCATCCGAGGTGCTTCCGTTGCGGAGGTAAGGCGAGCGGCAGGCCGGAAAATACCAGGGGACCGGGTCGCACGCTCAGAGCGATAGTGATTTTATAGTACACGTCACACTCCGTGTGACGTCCACAGTTCAAAAACCTTTGGTTTTTGAGGAAACGTCACACGGAGTGTGACGGGTACTTTCTTCGGAACCATTCCGAAACGTCTGGCGTCGAATCGGAATTCATGTTCCAATTTTTCGAATCAAAAACAGTGACTGCGTCATGTCGCATTAGGGATGTTGGTTCTGGAAAAGGTGGGAAATGGGTGACTTGAGCGTGTTAGGCTCTTTTGGCGGAGTGGTTAGGGAAAACCAATCCCTCGCCCCCTTTAACTGGCTACAAATTGGTGGACCGACCCGTTATCTAGTCGAACCAAACGATGAAGCGCAGTTGATGGAAGTGGTTCGTAGCTGTGCCGCAGCGGGAATTCCAATGAGGGTATTGGGAGGTGGTTCTAACCTACTTATTCGCGAGTCGGGCTTTAACGGAGCCACCTTCAACTTAACCTCGCCTGCTTTTGGACAAATGAGGCGAATGGAAAACGCAGTTATTTGTGGCGCAGGAGCAAAGCTTTCTCATTTGATAGAGTATTGTGTCGGTGCTGGCCTTGCTGGTTTAGAACATCTTATCGGCATTCCAGGCAGCGTTGGCGGTGCGTTGCGATGCAATGCTGGCACAGACGATGGCGACATTGGACATGTTGTGCATTCTGCAAAATTACTGACCAAAGAGGGAAACGTAGTCGAAGTAAAAGAGAAGGGTTTGGCTTTTTCCCATCGCGTAAGCAGCTTAGATGAATTGGTGATTTTAGAAGCATTTTTTAAACTTGAGCCTGGCGAGGTTCGTGGTCTGACCAAACGAGAGCAAACCTTTTGGATCGTGAAACGGAGCAAGCAACCTAGTTTTCCGGAACGAGCCGCCATGGCATTCATCGACCCTGATGGGTACAAGGCGTCAGAGCTATTGCACCAGTCTGGGTTTAACGGGGCTGTTGAAGGCTCAGTAAGACTCAGCTCAAGCTACCCAAACTACCTAATTACAAGCGATGGCGCCTCCAGTACACAGGTTCTAACTTTGTTAGAGCGTGTTCGCGACGGAGTTCAGGACAGGACAGGAGTGCAATTGCAGTTGCATTTGCAGATTTGGTAAGCTCCATCGTGCAAGCAAGACTGTTGAATCGGCATCGAACACAACATGGGCCGCAAACCGTGGGCAAGCGCCCTTCGGCTAATCAGCCGCAACGCGCTAGCGTCCGGTTCAGCCCAACTTATGATCGACGCCAAAAGTAGTGCAACCCAGCCAGGAGCCCTTGATGGATGAGCAAGCGACGTTGAAGATACACCGGGGCGATAGTGCTCAAGGTGAAATGATAGAGTACAAGATTCCGGTTGCACCC
>JAYTVL010000414.1:0-58270 GCA_043744075.1 Pirellula sp.
CGATCATAAGTCGGGCTGAACCGGACGCTAGCGCGTTGCGGCTGATTAGCCGAAGGGCGCTAGCCCACGGTTTGCGGCCCATGTTGTGATCGATGCCCAGGTTTACTACTCCCTCAAGGTGTTGAAATACTATCGCGGTGCCTTGCCTGCCGGCTATCAGTTGTCAAGCCACAATTCGAGGAAAACCACGTAAGTCCGGCTGTCCTCAGCCGGACACTCCGACCTGCGGCTCCGGCCGGATCCAGTTGTCGTGCAATGGCGTCCCATCAAGTCCGGGTGTTCTAATCGTTTGAAAAAGAATCGTTTTGGCCAAAAAGTTCTGGCTTGTTCCCCTTGAGTTAAGGAATAGATTCATCCATCTGGTTAAGATTGTATGATCCACAGCAGTCGAACAACGTTTTTGGACGGCGTGGAAGAATGCATTGCAAGCAACTCCGACTAAAGCAACATCGACGATTCGCCATGACCACTCCTCCCCGGATTTTCGCGAGGTTATTTGTATTTTCCATTGTTTTTTCGTTGGTGTACGCGCACTTTGTTAGGGCGCAGGATCCCTTTACTGGTGACGGGCTGGGGACTGGCGAAGTTGAAATCGACAAGAATGCTGCGGCAACTGCTCCCGACGAAGGTAGCCAAGTCACTAGAAATCGCTTTGACCCAAGCGAACGGAGTGCCGTCGTTCTTTCGCTTCGCAACAGTCCCCCTCGCACAGCCTCTGAGCTCGCGAGAGCCATTCAACTGATGGCTCGAATTCGACGATGGGATGAGGTGGGACATTGGCTTGATGAGGCGGTCAAATTGGGACTAAACGAAGAAAACGCATCGCAGATGGTGCAGAGCGCTGGAACTCAGACTTTCCTACAACTCACCAGCTTAGAAAAGAATCTATCTGATCTACGAAAAGCGAATGCAAAGAAGATCTTGGATCTAGCGTCAAAAGCAGCGAACGATCCCAATAAATTGATCGGGAATGTTCGATCACTTCGGAGTGCGAATAGAACCGTACGTATCCAGGCACACCGAGCTCTAGAATCGGCTGGAAATCGAGGCGTTGCGGCCCTTATCAATCATTTGCTCGCGGAGAGTTCTATAGCTCCAAATGCAACGATGTGTGAAGCGTTTTCCTTGATGGGAAAGCCTGCGTTTGCAGCTTGGCAAACGGCAATAAGTACACCTCATGCGGATGCGAGGGGCAGGTTAGCACAGCTTGCCGTACGGTCGGGGGAACCATCACTTTCAACCGAATTGTGCGTTGCGGCAATTGATCAGCGAATCAATCAAGACGTTCGAAATGAGCTAGCCAAGATCGCAGCTAATCGCAACAAATCCATTCCAACGGGCAACGCAATCTATCGCCATTCAATCGTGCAAATGCAAAAGTCACTATCGGCCTTCCAAAGGATCCGATGGATGGACGAGCCTGATTCGTTTATGACATGGCAACTTTCCTCCGATGGTCGGGCTGTCTTCGAAAAACCTGCGAGACTAGCGGACTTGGACTGGACTAGGTCGGCTCAGTTTGCCAATGCCGCTTTGCAGTGTGGGGAGGCAGCGGACCGCGATTCAGCTCTTGCGGTTGCCGTCCGGCTTGAAAACGCTTGCGTTTCGTTACCTGAGGCAGCCAGCAGCTTAACAATTGCAGACGTTGCCGTAAGCCTGCCCGCTACAATTCTGGATAGCTATGAGTTTGGATGTCTCGTCTGGGATGGGGCTGAGATTGCGAATCTGGCGTCGGCTCAGCTCGTTGCGGTTCGAAACCTCGCACGTTGGGCGAGTCATGGGACAATTCCGATCGCTGTTAGAGATCGACTTTCAAGAGCTTGCGGATCTGGCTTTGCCCCCGTTCGTTATGCAGCAGCCCAGTCGATGCTGGGGGCAATGTACACTCAGACTGATGACGGCTCGATTCAATTTGCCGATATACAATTCGATGGCAGAAATCGACTGGAACGCGTACTTTCTGAAATGAGAATGCTCGGCGGAAGTCCATTGGCACTCGTTGTGGGAGGCGCTTCAAACCTTCGAACACATACGCGAATTTTCCTGGAAACCTTTGGTTACCGAGTCCTAGAAGCTGCATCGGCATCGCAAACGATGAGCGTCCTAAGGGAGGGACAACCGATTGAAGCGGTTTTTGTGGTAGATAAAGTACTCGAAATGAACCTTGGCGAACTAACTCAGAGGATACGTGCCAATCCATCCACCGCAATCTGCCCAATCGCTATCCTTGCTGCTTCTTTAAGCAGTGGAGAACACGAGCTTGCTGGCTCGGATCCGCGATTAGTGATGGGGAGTGTTCCACCCGAACAGGCTGGTTTCGTCGATATTCTGCGCCGGATGCGGATAGTGACCCAATCTCCCTTTATAGATTCGGCCAACCGAAATACGTGGCGAGAACTATCTACTTCCTATTGGTCCGACCGCCAAAGCAGGCTTGTATCCTCTCAGCCAAAAGGATTCCGGGGAGCCATCGCCGACACGCCGGTAGGTCAATTGCAACTCATTCAGCTAGCAACGGGAAATTCGAGGACATTGCCTCAACGCGAGCAGGCTAGCCAAAATTTTGTGCAATCCGTGAAGCATTTTGGTGTTTTGATATCTTCCGAGACTGTTAAGGCACAGTACGATGAGTATAACAAGCGAGGTCCAGACGAATTGGACATAAGAATTGACCTTGGTCGAATCCTGGATGCGATCGAGGCGGCGAAGGGAGATAGGCCCTGGGCCGAAGTCGCACCCTAGCTAGGGTCGAGCGTAACGACGCCGACTCGGCTTTTTTTGGCGTCAACCACAAGTTAGAGACACATGGCCAGTTTCGGACTGGAAAACGAAGGAAACTATCGTCACAACAGCAGCATCCAGCTGCCGGGCGTGATAGGCGGCTCCGGCCCGGCCATGCAGGAGGTTTTTCGCATTACTCGAAGAGTCGCGATGAGCAATGCGTCCGTTCTGTTGCTTGGCGAAACAGGAACCGGCAAGGAAGTCATTGCGAATTCCATCCACCACCTCAGCAATCGCAACGGAGGTCCCTTCGTTAAGGTCAATTGTGGCGCCCTGAGCGAAAGTCTGCTCGAAAGCGAACTCTTTGGCCACGTCCGCGGAGCGTTTACAGGAGCTGTCGGGAATCGCGCTGGTCGTTTTGAAACAGCCCACACGGGAACGATTTTCCTCGACGAAATCAACAGCACGTCCATGCACCTACAAGTCAAGCTGCTGCGAGTATTGCAACAGCGGGAATTTGAAAGGGTTGGCGACACCGAGACGATCACGGTTGATACCCGGGTCATCGCTGCCAGTAATCGGGATTTAGCCGATGAGATTCGCCAAGAAAAATTCCGCGAGGATCTTTATTGGCGACTCAACGTCGTCCCAATCGAATTGCCTCCACTGCGAAAACGGCGAGAAGACATTCCTGCATTGATCGCACATTTTTTGCATCAGTATAGTGCTAGCAATGATCGATACGTCGTCCATATTCAAAGCGAAGCCATGCAGGCGCTCCAGGACTATCATTGGCCAGGTAACGTGCGCGAGCTGCAAAATTACATTGAGCGATCTGTTGTGATGGCGGACTCCGACGAGTTAACCGTTCAGCTTCTGCCCAATTGTGTTACAGGGGCCGCACGCTCCAGTTTTTCGACCGAAGCCCGACCCCTTGATTTCGAGTCTTTGGTAAAAGATGTCGTTCAAGAGGGAATTCGAATTAGCAATCCAGATCACACCGATTTGCACAGCAGAGTGGTAGACCGAGTTGAGAAAGAGTTGATTTCTCAAGTCCTATCAAGCTGCAATTTTGTACAGACCAAAGCGGCTGCTCGACTGGGAATCAATCGAAATACGCTTCACAAAAAGATGAAAGACTATAACCTCGAAGGGCTCGATTCGGGCGAATAAGCATCGTAGCATAGGCTTCCAGCGCTTCCAGCCTGTGACTTGAAGACTTATTTTCCGAACGCTGCTAGGCGAAAAAAACCAGTGCACCGAGAACTTCCATATTAAGGACCATTATGCCACATGCCTTTAGTTCCATTCCAGCCGCAGTTGACGCGATAGCGCGAGGCCAAGTCGTGATCGTCCTCGATGACGAAGATCGCGAAAACGAAGGGGACTTCGTTTGTGCCGCTCAAGACGTTACGACCGAGACGATCAACTTTATGCTTCAGGGCCACGGCCAGTTATGTGCGCCGGTATTGCCATCGGTTTGCAATCGACTGGAGCTGCGACCGCTTGTTGAAAAAAACACTTCGCCTCTGAGCACCGCGTTCATGACGCCTGTCGATCACGCTGGATGCAAAACCGGTATCACTGCAGGTGAACGCGCAGAGACAATTCGAAGGCTGGCGAACGAATCGAGCAAGCCGGCAGATTTTGTGAAACCAGGTCACGTCTATCCCCTGGTGGCCATGGAGGGTGGCGTGCTGCGACGTGCCGGTCATACTGAAGCAGCTGTCGACCTAGCTCGCTTGGCTGGATTGACTCCGGCTGGCGTTCTTTGTGAAATTCTGAATAGCCAGGGAGACAGAGCCACGCGGGACGAGTTGTTGGAAATGGCCTCCAAGCACAGTTTGGAAATAATCACCGTTGAGCAGCTCATTTCGTATCGCCGAATCAACGAAAAGCTAGTAACGCGAGCCGCCCAGGCTAAGTTGCCAACCAAGTACGGTGACTTCGACATCATGATATACGGAGTCCAATTCGAAACCCAGGAGCCCATGGCATTGGTAATGGGCAACGTTCAAGACGAATCGGATCCGGCACCCTTGGTCCGAATGCATAGCAGTTGCTTTACTGGCGATTTGATATCGTCGTTACGATGTGACTGCGGAGACCAATTGCATCAAGCGTTGGAGTTGATCGCTGCGGAGAGGAGAGGGGTATTGGTGTATTTGCCGCAAGAAGGAAGAGGGATTGGCCTAGCGCAAAAGATCCTCGCATACGCGCTTCAGGAAAAAGGACTCGACACGGTCGAAGCGAACCATGCATTGGGATTCAAGGCGGACATGCGCGACTATGGAGTGGGCATCCAAATCCTAAAGGACTTGGGCCTTCGCCGCATTCGGCTTTTGACCAACAACCCCAAGAAGACAGAAGCTTTTAACTTGCGAGGCTTTGACCTTACGGTAACTGACCAAGTGCCGATTATTTCGAAAACCAATAAATACAACGCTGGGTATCTAGCAACAAAACGGGACAAAATGGGGCACACGCTCCCGTAGTATCAAACATTCGCAAATCAAGACACTAAGTGACCATGTTGTCGGCAAGCGCCTTGGCGACCTCCCCCAGCTAGAATTTACCCACAGATTCTTCTAACGAGGCCGAAAGAAAGAGGACAACTCTCCCGAAGCGATGTTTCATGGTGGATGCGAATGCTGTTTCGAAATATTGGCATGCGCGCAAGTCTTGAAGACGGCGAGGTCGGGAAACTTCCAATAGCCAACATCCAGATTCAATCGCTCGAAGATCGGTACCATTCCTGGCACCGCTAACGATCGATGAGAACAAAAATCCAACGTTGCTATGAGCCGTGGCGACCGAAGGGACTCCAGCATACCACCGCCGAAAACCGTTGATCGCAACAATTTGCTTGCCTTGAGTTGGTACTATCCGGAAATCCATAGAGGAGTGGCTCGGTTTGCAAGCGACCATCGTCAATGATTCTGAAATTCAATAGCAAAGCAAGTTGTTAGGTCCGGCAGCCGATAAAAAGCAAGCGTCGCATCGAGTGCTGTGGTTAATCGTTTTGCCAGCGATAAGCCAAGACCTGCACCTGGAATCCCTAAAGTACGTATCGTTTCTGACCTAAAGAAGGGTTCAAATAACCGCCGCTCGTCTTCGCTACTGATAGCGTATCCGCGATTTAAAACTTTGACCATTGATGTTCCATTGAAACGGCAGAGCTGAACAGTGACAACGGAGTTCTCCGGACTGAATTTCAATGCGTTGTCGACAAGAACATTCAGCGACTCAGCCAACATGATCGGCTGGGTGGAAACTGCGCATTCGCCGTTGACGTGCGATTCAAATTGAATCGATCCAAATCGTACATGCTCCGACCACGAATCGAGATAGCTGGGGAGCCATGTCATCAAATCAATAGATTCGAACATGGGTTTGGCGGCGTCATAATCCGTTTGAGCAAGAAAAAGGAGCGATTCAACAATCTTATTCAAATGGATTGTACGTTGATGTACCGTCGACAACGTTTCTTGATATTCCGTTGCGTTTCGATCGCGGCGCATCGCAACTTCGATCTGCCCAAGGATCGCTGTCAGTGGCGTTCGTAACTGGTGCGAGGCATCACCTACAAACCGTCGTTGCCGTTCGAATGAAATTTGAAGTCGGTCGAGGAGTTCATTGAACGCATTTTTCAAAGTCGCGAGCTCATCATTTGAATCGATTGACGGTAGCCTTTGATTCGCAAAATTGTCAGCATCGATGGCAGCCGCCGATTGAGCCATTTTACTTAACGGCAATAGCGCTCGCTGACATATGACTCGACATAGCAGTAACGTCGTGAACCAAATCGCGAGCGACAGGATCAATAGAACGCTTCCTAACATACGCAAGGTTGAATAAACGTGGCTGATTTCCATCGCCGTCACAATCGAGAGAGCTGGAAAAAACAGCTTATCTTCTTCAGGTTCCGTTGCTTTTTTGCTTTCGATCGAGGCAGTTTCGGTAACCGCCTTGGTGGCAGTTAAGGATTTCCGTATCGCAAACCATGATCTCTGATCCGAATCGAATGCTACCGGGGTCGATGAAAGGAAAATGCTAAGCAATCGCTTATTCAAATGCAAATTGTCCGCCGTCATATCGGACTGCTCAACCACGGCACCAGATGGATCGACTATTACCCAAGCGATTCGTCCATCGAATTGCAGAGGATCAAGGTTCGATTTGGTGACCCCTTTTTCCCATTCGACTAAGTCAGGCCCGGTTTCTGCTACGAGGCTGATAATGTTGCTTGCGGCGAATACTTGTTGCGAAGCTTGTTGCATCAAGTGATACGTTGCCAGGAAGTACAACGACGAAGAAAATCCGCAGATTACGACTGCGAGCATCGCAAGAAAAAGAAAAGTGAGTCGGTTCGTAAGCGACATGCAATATCCCCTTACGAATCGCCGAAGCGGTAACCGCGATTGCGCAACGTATGAATCAACCTAGGACCGTGTATCTCGAGCTTTTTGCGCAATTCCATAATGTGCACTTCCAACGTGTTGGAGAGACCATCGTAGGCGTCGTCCCAAACGTTTGAATAAATTCGACTGCGAGGAAGTAATTCATTGATATGGCGGAGCATGAATATAAGGAGTGCGTACTCTCGAGCCGTCAAATCGAGTAACTTTCCAGCGCGCTCCGCCCGCTGTGTTACTAAATTTACGGAGACATCTCGATATGTAAGCGTCGCAACTTCGGCAACGTCCCTTTGACGAACCAGGACTCGAACGCGCGCCAAGAGCTCTTCAAAAGCAAACGGCTTACATAAGTAGTCATTGGCGCCTTGATCGAGTCCTCGTACGCGGTCGGAAATGGCATCTCGGGCAGTCAGGAAAAGAACGGGCGTTCGTTTATCTTGCAAACGAAACTGCCTCAGCACTGTTAAACCATCCATCCCGGGTAACCACCAATCAAGCAAGACGACATCCCATGAATCCCGCTCTAACATTTGCATCCCGGTTAACCCGTCTGCTGCTCTATCAACCGTGTAACCCTCCTCACGCAGACCTCGAATCACGAAGTCTGCGATCTCAGGTTCGTCTTCAATTACCAGCAGTCGAGTTTCCATTTAAAGCCTTTTATGATCCTCTCGATGTTTTCATTCAAAAGTGGCTTCAAGCAAATCTACCAAATCAAGATCGATTTGGGCGGCAAAGCGTAGCAATGGAAGATTCTTGGTTTCGATCGCTTGCTGCAACCCCGACATGGTTGACTTGAAAGTGGCCACCAGACTCGAGTCGTCGACTTTATCTTCGATGGCTTTCCACCATTTACCCGCATCGATAACGGTTTGTTTCATTTTTTCCCAATCGGGTACGGAGGCAGCCGCTAGAACTTTAAGGCGAAACCCAGCATAGTCGAGCAAGCTAACCTCCTTTGGCACTTCGAGTTTCGTTTCGTCAAGGCTGTCGATCAAGAGTCGAAACATCTCGACCGCGTTTACCGCTACACTGTAATGGTCGTTCGCTTTAGCCGCATCCTTAATGGTGTTCAATCTTTGTTCGAAACCCTTAACGCTTTCTTTTGGCAATGCTTTCACGACTTCCGCAGTTTCAGAGCTGGCCGCGTTAATCGCTTCTTTCACTCCCTTCGTATTTTTATCTAGCGCCGCCTCCGCCATGTCTTCATAGGGAGACATGGCGTTCAACAACGTTTCGTTCTTGGAAGCTGCGTCACCAGTATTCTTGTTCCCAAGGCTCACCTGACTTACTGCCACTGTCCAAAACATGGCAACCGCTATCAAAACTATTTTACTCATCAAACTGTTTTCTTTCTCGGCGATTCGTTTACGGTAACTGAAAAAATTGCCTTCTCGAGCATGAAGTCGAATGAAGGTGGATCGATTAAAGATGGGCGAATAGCATTTAGTATTCACTTATTCGTTGGTGCAGCATTATGCGATATCAAGAACGTATCGCCATCTTCGGGTTGTTCGCGTACTACGCCAATGCCCTTGGCATAGTACTTGTATTCGATCGTTCCGTCGGCCAGGTATTCTTTGATCTTGGCGCAATTCTCGTAGGTGCCAGCTGGGGTAACCACTTTTTCGGTTAACGATACGATTTCATCGATTTCGCTGATGTCGTTCGACACGTCTTCGGATCGCCACTTGTCGTTTAGTTTCGGCAGGGCTGGAAACATTACACCAGGAGCTACCGTGTCCTTGCCGAAGAGCCAAGCACCGTCGTGGCCAACGATCTTTCCGTTTTTATATTCATCAACGTCTTCACCAAGGTAATAGACCGTCCCGTTATCGTCTTGCGCAAAGTAATCGGTCGCGACTTCGATCAGTTTGCCATCTTCGTAAGCGCGGTCTTCGAACACGAGCGTTTCGATGGTTTGATCACCGATCTTAAACGTCTTGCGAATGTCTGGTTTTGCTCTTCGTTCGACTCGAAACTTGTTGCCCCCTTCCATCCCTTCGAGAATATCCTCTTTCAGGCTCGACAATGGGAGATATGGATTCGTGATTTCGCGAGGCCGACTAAATTTAACGCCTTGCAAAACTTTTTCGGCACGAGCAGTTCGCTCGGCCGCTTGGTCGGCGGCATCGTCTGACTTGGTTTCGACTAGCTTGCCATCTTCGGTAATGACTAGGTCACGGATGACTCCATCCTTGCCTTGGATGCCGGCTTCGTAGACGGCCATGTTGTTGATTTTGTTATTCTCTTTATCGACCGTCATGCCAGACGTTCCGCCATTGGCGAGCACCGTCCGCTGAACTGCCTTTGGCAGATCGTCCCATTTTTGTGGAGTCCCAGCGAGGCTCGTTAAAGCAGTGCAGAATCCAATAGCCAATATTGCTACTGCTACAAAGCCACACAATGCATTTCTCATTTCATTTCCCTTTGTTTGCAAGACTATCGTTTAGGCATCTATGCAAGCAGCTTAAACTGCTTCCTCATGACTAGGAATTGTAAGCGGCATTGATAAAGGGGCGATGAAGCCAACATAAGAAATATTTTATCTTTGCTGTAGCCGGCTTTGATCAGCGCCGCGTGCTGGCTGGCCGCTCCGGGCCTAAATCACTTTGAGCCGCAACGCACTAGCGTGCGGGCCGGGAGTCAATGAATTACTGACAGTTCAAGCCCTTGAAAGGGCGGCGGCGGGCATGCAGTGGTGATCGACACCATCCGCGAATTCGACGGCAAGAAGTACGCCAGTGTCTGCGACCCGTGGTATGCCAACGTGCATATCTCGCGCATCCGGCGCAGCAAGGCCTTTGCCTATTCAGGCGACAAGACAGGCTTCAGCGTCAATCTTTGGGGCCATACCAAGGCGGATACAAGCCCCTATGGACCTTCTGACAGCGGCAAAAGCATCGCGATCATCTACCGCAACTGACCGATCCACACGGCCAGCGCCATCCCTTCCGCCACAATCGCCAGATGAACTCACGATAGCATCGGTATAGAAACTTAAGCGACCGACGACACAAGGTCGCCGGGGGCTCAAACCACCTTGCGCGAGGATGTCCTTGGCATTCTTGTTGCCGCTATTCAGGCTAAAGCTGTTTGTCGCATTCTGGCTCCCTGAAGTTAACGGGGCAGCACCGGAATAGTAGTAAACGCGAGCCAGTATTGAGTCCATAGTTCTCGACGGCTACTCCGCTTGCTTGGTACTCATAAGTCTTATCGGCACTTGCATCGTCCACCACATAGAACTTGGTGAACGGATCGTTGAGGAAGGCTCGGTAGGAATAAAATTCTGTCTTCAAATGGATTCCGTCTCCTCCGCCATTTGCAGTGTTGCTGCTTCCATGATCCGCTGTTCGGTTGCTTCCTCGCGAGTAAACTCGCCAGTGAGGACTCCTTCACAAAGAACCAAAATCCTATCGCTAACTGTTAACAACTCTGGTAACTCCGACGAAGTCACAATGATTGCAACGCCATCTGCCGCCAACTGCTCCATCAACTGATAGAGTTCTGCCTTCGCTCCTATGTCAACACCACGCGTCGGATCGTCCAGCAAAAGTATACTCGGCTTAGTTAACATGCAACGCCCAATAATGCATTTTTGTTGATTGCCACCGCTTAAGCTGGTAATCAGTGCTTCCGGACCGCTTGACTTGATTGCAAGTGAACGGGTTTGTTTTTCCGTTGCAGCCAGCTCTCGCATTCGACTCAAAACCCCTGCGGTTGAGCAACTCTGTAATGAACAGAGGGTCGTATTTTCTCGTACCGTCATTTGGGCAAACAGCCCCAGTCGCTTGCGATCCTCGGTAACCATCGCAATGCCCGCGTTCATTGCTTCTGCCGGATGTGAAAAGTGCGAAAGCTTTCCATGAACAATCAGTTGCCCCTGAGGCTGTACCGAGCTCGCTCCGAACAGGCACTCCAGCAACTCCGTACGACCAGCACCCATGAGACCAGCAAAGCCAATAATCTCGCCGCGATTCAGTTTGAAATGAATGTCCTTGAGACGCCAACCTCTTGGATGTCCCGGCCACTCCAGCGAAAGCTTTTTCGTTTCTAGGACAACAATTGAGGCTTGGTTACCCTCCCGACGGCGTGCAGGCTCGATATCGCGACCGACCATAAGGTGTGCAATTGAACGAGGCGTTGCATCCGTTCGGTCAACGGTTTGCACAAACTGTCCGTCACGTAAAACGGTGATGCGGTCCGCAATCCGGAAGACTTCGTCCATTTTATGTGAAATGTAAATGATCGTTACTCCCCGCTTCCGCAATCGATCGATGACGCCATATAACCTGGCGACTTCCGATTCAGTTAGCGCACTGGTTGGCTCATCCATTATGAGAATCTCGGCCTCCAACGAAATCGCCTTCGCAATTTCCACCAGTTGCTGATCACCGACACGGAGCGAACTTACTAACGCTCTGGGTGAGATGTTCGATTCAAGTTGCGAAAGCAACTCGGCTGCACGTCTATCCATCGCACCTTGATTTAGTATGCCAAACGCTCGTTTTGTTTCTCTGCCCAAAAAGATATTCGCCGCGACCGTCAATTGCTCGACTAAGTTCAACTCCTGATGAATAATGCTGACGCCTGCATCCTCGGCATCCCGAGTACTTTGAAAGCGAACTGGCTTTCCTCGCAACAATACCTCCCCCTCGTATTCGCTATGAACGCCAGACAGGATCTTCATCAGCGTGCTCTTGCCCGCCCCATTTTCACCCATTACGGCATGCAGCTCACCAGGCATGACGTCAAAGCTAACATTGTTCAGAGCACGAACTGCGTTGAATCGTTTTCCAATACCGCGAATTGAAATAACAGGATCTGACTCAGTCATCGTTGGTTAACTCCCGACTCTTACTGTCGCTTGGCCCGGATCTCAATCACTCCACGAACTACCAGAACGCACGTGACAATCGCACCAAACGCGATCGCGTGGAGCGACGAGAACCAGGGTTTGTCTCGAAAAAAGAGCACAAAGGAAATGCCTGTGAGAATACTCAATACTGGAATACACGCCCATCCGATCGGAGTTGCAAAAAACTTCTGAGCCATGGTAGTTCCCGCACGTTGACTAAACGTAACAGCCATTACGACAACAATTCCAACGATCATTCCCTCGTAAACATCGGCTCCCGACCCGACAATCTTATTCACGGAGTCAATGACCGTCCTCAGAAACAAGCAGCCGAGAATAGTACCAGGAATGGTGCCTATGCCACCTTGTAAGGAGCAGCCACCGATAACTGAAGCGGCAATCGCATTCAATTCGTAGCCGCGAGCAAGGATGTCCGGCTTGGCAGAACCCGTATCTGCGAAATAGACGATTCCGACCATGGAAGCCGATACGGAACCGATAACATATGCGAGCCATTTCAGCCGTTCCGTGCGAATCCCGCTCAATCTTGCGGCCTGCTCATTGCCACCCATCGCATGAAGATGTCGCCCGATTACCGTTCGGCTCATCAGAAACCAAATCGCAAAGGCCAAAACAAGGAAGACGATAGAGACATAGGTCACGTTTTTTAATGAATCGCGAAGAGCAAGGTCTGGGAAGTCGATCTGCGATTTGTTGTTTGTCATCGCTAAAGTCACCCCTCGGCTAAAACTGCGAAGCCCCACTAGTGTTGCTAACGTAGCGATGAACGGCGGCAATCCAACACAGGTGATCAACCATGCGTGAAGAGTTCCAACCATGGCCCCCGATAGCAGTGTCCCCAAAAAAGCGACGACAACCGCCCAAGTCGCGATGTGTCCTTCTCGAAAGCCAGTCGGATCGAGGGAAATCAAAAGTGAGCCGAAAACCGTCGCGCTCATTGCAATCACCGATCCGCTCGAAAGATCAATCCCGCCCGAGATGATAATAACCGCACTCCCGAGCGCAAAAAAACCAAGCAGAACGGAATTGCGAATAATGAGTTCCGCAGCATTGCCTGGATTGTTCCAGTATGTATGGCCAGGATCAAGCAAAACCGTAACGACGACCACCGATAGCCATGCCAAGATCAACTTGAACTCAACCGTCGACCAAAGGCGATACATAAGTCTTGGCCGCTTAGAATTCATGCACAATACCTGATTGGGTAGACTTGTTTGAAGATGGCTCCACTCGCATACTAGTGGATATCTAAGGGCATCGTAGCTGAATTCGTGCGAATTCAGTGACTCTCTGAATTCTCACGAATTCAGCTACCAACCTGTAGGCCGCCCTATGAACTTGTCAGGCCGAATTTCTTGAGCCAATCTTGAAACTTGCTCATCGAAACGAACTCGACGCCTGCTCCAAATTCGGTGAACATTTCCTCTTTGAGAGCAGAACCGTTGTTAGGAATCACCACCTTTAGGCCTGTATCCAAAATGTCACCTCCAGGTGAACCCATCTTCGGAAACATTTCCTTAAGCGTCTTGTCATCTTTCCCAAGCTTCGCAACGCAGTATCGAACGGACTCGTATCCCATTCCAAACGGGTTCTGAACTACCATGGCATCGATCATCCCATCACTCATTTGCTGGATGGCAAGCTGTTCTGCATCAAATGTCACTATCGTCATTTTTTCGCGCAACTTTCGTTCCTTTACAACGTCAACAATGGCCGGTGCATTGTAAGACCAAATGCCAACGAGAATCGATAAGTTCGGATTCTGGTCAATGCTCTGCCGTACATTGTCGCGTGCCCGCTGACGGTCTGTGTCATCCGTTCTGCGAGCAATCTGCTTGAATTTAGATCCCACTGCAGCAGAGAAGCCGTCCATGCGTTGGATCGCGTTCAACTGGCTGTCTAGTCCAACAAATTGGACGTACTCACCTCCACCGACTTTAATATTCTTTGCAGCCGTGCCTAGAACTTTGCCTCCTTTTTCGTTGTCTGTTCCAACATAAAACTCGCGATGGGAACGAAGTTTTTCGTCCAAGTCGCTATCAAAGCAACCAATGATTATTCCCTTTGCTTTTAATTTCTTCAATTCGTCTGCGACCGCAGGGTTGGATGCTGATGTCGGCGAAATGACAACGGCAACAATGTCACTTTGAGTTCCATATTGTCGAAGCTTTTCGATTTGCCCTTGATCGGTACCGTCGTTTGTATCCATACCAGCGGATAGTCCAGCCTCTGCGAGCTTGAGGTCTTCTGCTGCCTTGCTGATGCCTGCTCGAGCTGCATCCCAAAAAGGAGAGTCGGTATTGTTTAGCAGAACAATCCGTTTTAGACCGCTAGCTTTGCTGACCGCAGACGGACTGGTCGAACTGCTTGAATTGCTAACCGAGGAAGGCTTGCTGCCGGATTCAGTGCAGCCAGCAAAGAGGAAGCTGCCCAAGAGCAACGAGAGAAATACTTTCGGTTTTCGTAACATATCGAGGACCTACACTTCACAGAGGCATAAAGTTGTACCATCGCGGAGAGCGTTGGTGGTGTTAGTGGGATAGGCTTCCAGCCTGTTAAGCTGAAAATGACAGGCTAGAAGCCTATCCCACAGCAGTATGTAGTAGGATACTCATTGTACTTTGCCGTGCCAGTAGCCCCATGCTCGCAACAACCGAATCGTCATGAAATCATCGAAAAGAATCGAGCAAGCGATCTTGGGGCTTTGGCCGATTGAGTTTTGGCGAGAATCAACCATCGTTGTTGCGTCGAGCGGAGGGGCTGATAGTACTGCCCTCGTGGAAATTCTTTTTCAAATCAGGCCTGTTCCAGTCCGAACCATTGTTGCGCACTTCAACCACGCTTTGCGAGGCGAGGAAAGTGACGCTGATCAAGCGTTCGTGGAATCGCACGCGGCGCGTCTCGGACTGTCATGCATCGTCAAACGAGCATGCGCGACCGATATTTCGGACAGCTCTGAAAATAGCCTCCGAAAGCTTCGACATCAGTTTCTAAAAGATGTTGCCATTGGCCACAATGCCAGGTGGATCGCAATGGCTCATCATGCGGACGATCAAATTGAGACCTTCTTGCACCATTTGTTGCGTGGAAGCGGTCCGAGCGGCCTGTCTGGTATCCAAGCTTTTCGAGCCATCGATTCTTTGATTGACATAGCCAGACCGCTACTCCGAGTACGCCGGACCGAAATAATCGACTTTCTGACGGAACGAAATCAATCGTATCGAGTCGACCGCTCGAATGCATCTCTCGACTACACACGCAATCGAATCCGAAACGAGTTGTTGCCTATTTTACGGAGCTTTGCTAAGTCGGAATCGCTCGACGACAGATTGTTGCACGCCCGGGAGTTGATTGCAGAGGAGCATGCCGTGTTCCGTGAGCTCGCGGATCGATGGCTTGCTAAGATTGGTTTCGCGAGCGATGAGGGGGTAGATAAATCACTCAACATTCCAGCCCAACCAAACCATTTCTCGTTGCCAATTCCAATGTGCAGAAACGAACCCTGGCCAATCGTTCGTGAAGCGATGGTCATGATGTGGCATCGATTGCGTTGGCCATTACGAGAAATGAATCACAAACACTGGCGCAAAGTACAAAAGCTCATCGAACTCGCATCGCAGACCACCCATCGCAAACGGCTTGAGCTGCCGGGTTCAATCGTAGCTACATGTCGAAAGGGGATGCTGCGAATAGAACGGTGAAGCTATTGGGAGGTTCAAAGGTACAATCAATAGGGGGCATCTATGACGAGGAATTGAAAAAGTTAAAATGAGAATTGGAAAATGCAAAATTTAGCGGTGGGTGTAAGACTACAGTGGATTGTGGCAAAATTGACCGATTGGGGCGTCTTCCGTTGCCTTGAACGCCATTGATTCCACCGCAAAAACGGAACCGTTAGAAGGGGACTTGGGCGGCCCAAGTAGGAATACAAACGAATACAAGATGGTTTGGAGTCAGGTTTTCTTTCATTAGACCTCTTTGCGATTTTTTGTCACTCGTGCTAAATTAGTGTCAGGAATTCAGCTTCTGCGAGCACGCATAGGAACATCCAAAGTTGTGTCGGCTACCCTTCACATCATTCGATTGTCGGTCGGCGTTATGTTCTGTACTGCAAGATTTGGCAATCGCCACTGCTGCGGTGTCGTTGCCGGACGCTAGGAGTTGCGTGCAAGTTTCGCACGCTATCCGTTCATCCCTTTTTCAGTGAAATTTTCTATGTTCCAGAAGCAGCAAGATTTTGAAAGTACCTAAGAGTATTCAGCCACTGATCGAGGACGGTCTGGTTGATGAAGTCATTCGTTCGCTGATGAGTGGTAAAGAGGCCCAGGTCTTTCTTGTGCGTTGTGGCGAGGAGATTCGCTGCGCTAAAGTGTACAAGGATGTGGCCGATCGAAGTTTCAAAAAAGCTGTGCAGTATCAGGAAGGCCGAAAAATCCGCAACAGCCGCCGACAGAGAGCGATGGAAAAGCGTTCCAAATTTGGTCGTGATCAACAGGAGGTTGTTTGGCAAAGGGCCGAAGTGGACGCCCTTTACCTCTTCGCCAAAGCGGGAGTACGCGTCCCTAAGGCATATGGTTTGTTTGGAGGCGTATTGTTGATGGAGCTGATTACGGGAGCAGACGGCGAAGCGGCTCCGCGGCTCAACGATATCACCATGTCCGCAGAACAGGCCGTAAGGGACCACGCAAAGGTCATGAATTTTGTCTTGCGCATGATGTGTGTCGGACTGGTGCACGGTGATCTGTCTGAATTCAATGTCCTGCAGGACGAAGAAGGTCCCGTCATCATTGACTTGCCGCAAGTCGTCAATGCCGCATCAAACAATAGTGCAAAAAGTATGCTCCAGCGTGATGTCGACAACATGACGCAATACTATGCTCGCTATGCCCCGGAGTTAGCAGAAACCCACTACGCAGAAGAAATCTGGGAATTGCACGAAAAGGGCGAACTTCAACCCGACTTGAAACTAACGGGTAAGTATGAGTTTTCGACGGAGGCGGCCGATGTCGATACCGTGTTGCACCTCATTGACGTTGCCTATAAAGAAGAACAGGAACGGCAGGAACGAATGTACAACAATTCGTGAGTCACGCGCCTGGAAAGGTCGAACTATTTACTTCCAAGAAGCCCATTCTCCATTCTCAAACGACCAATCTTGTCCAAAATAGCCGGTCAATTGAACAGCTTCGACCCCCTTGGTCAAAAAGTCAGGCCCAATCACGAGCAGATCCGGGTAGCCGGTTCCCGCAGTGAAAATCGGCAGTCGATTCGTCGCTCGCATCGATCTCAAATCGGTTCCGCCAATCGCACCGACGCTTGCAATCGTACTGTCCGATCGTGGACGGATCATTAAAACACCAGCACTAGCTGATGCGGCTTTGTTCTGAACAATCCAACGGTCACGCTCGATAGTGACGGGGGCTTCGAAAAGCAGTTCTTTCCAAGCGGCATTAATCGATGCATTGCCGTACACGATGACGCTCCGATCCTTTGAATCGATTGTTTTCCACTCTTTGTCTGAAACTATGTCGATGGAACCGTTCCCGCTGTACCAGAATGATTCTGCATCAAAGCGAGCCCGAGACAGCATCCAGTCGTTCTCAACTTTGTTGCCGCTTGTACCGTAGACGAGAAAAAAGCGATTGCGAAATGCTTCCTTAAATGTTCCGCAGCGCTCTGGATTTTTCCTAATTGGACTTGTATCAAAGCCGACCGTCCAGCCTGCTTCGCCCCGTTCAAGCAATAACTCTTGTTTGTCTGTAACTGCCAGATTCTCAAGTTTTGTGCCGTCTAGATCGATGTTCAAGATTTTGTTGTCGCCAGGACTACCGTTGGGGCTGCGCATGTCAGCAAGATTAAGTCGCATCCGAGAGACGTTAGCGGTTGTCCCTGAGAGTATTCGTTTGTCACGATCCAAACTCAGGTTCAATTTGCTCATTTGGCCCTGGTACTGCTGTGAGTAAACGGTTGCCCAAAAACACTTCGGTGAAACATTGGGGCCTGGGGTCGCAAAATCGATTTTGTTCACCTGATCAGGCTTTCGAAGTTGATGATCTGCAAAGAAGTTGAACATGGGCGGCCAGTCCATACAGGGATTGCCCCACCAATGGCCTGCCCCAGGTTGTTCTTTATAGACAAAATTGGGATGGAATTTCGCAAGCTCTTCTCGCATCGTGCGGGCTTGGCCGACCGGAACGTTGTCGTCGCGATCACCATGTAAAATGTAAACACCCTGTGAGGCTAAATTGGTGACTCGGGCAAGTGTATCGCAGGCATTAATTGGCCGTCGCAGCATCTGCGAGACGGAATCGTCAGCGACCGTCGGACTGCCACCGGCATAGGTGCTGAAGCTAATCCAGCCAGCACTTGGACCCATTGCAGCAAAGCGATCGGGAAATAGCGATCCAACATGCCAGGTGCCATGTCCACCCATGGAGTGACCAGTTATGTAGGTTCGCTGAGGATTCGTTTTGAATCGTTCACTCGCCAGCTGCAATACTTCGAGTGCATCCCATCGCCCCCAGTCCTCCCAATCGAATCCGTACGGACGGCGATTGGTGGGTGCAATGACGTATGCATTGGCTTTGGGTGCATAACATGCCGCTTGGCCATCTCCCTCAACTCCTGCTCCATGCAACGAAAGAAATAGGCCCGGGGAGGCATCGGATTGAACAGAGTTGATATCGGGCGGCACCACTGCATAGTACTGGACGCTGCCATCGATGGCGCTAACAAATGTGCGGTGGTGCTTTTGCATAGGATCGCGGACATCCAAGGTGGCTTCCAACGAATCGAGCTCGATCGCATCCGCATTGCCTTTGTTTAACCCCCGAAGCGGCTGGGAGCCTAAGTCATCCGATCGCAACAATTCAAGCTTAATTGTGGCTTTGTTGGTTTCGAGGTTCGAAAAAACCGCAGACTCGGCTTTAGGACGAGCCTGGAACACGATCTTTCTGGCCGCTAGAGGCAAAAGAGCGGATAGGTTGGCTATCGACTCTTCGAATCCCTCGCCGCCAACCCGCAATTGCATACCGGCTTGAGTTTCGTTCGTCGCATTTACAATTAGCAACGAGCCCCAAACGGACTCGGACTCGCCTCGTAAGATGTGAGGATAGGTCGTATCGCGTTGACTGAGAAAGACCTTCTTTTTGGGCTGCGTTAATCGTGCGGTCACTTTTCCTCGCGAAGCGGAAAACACCAAAGTGTTCCGACCGGCTTGCAGCGAAACAGGCAGCTCCGTTTTTCCGTTGCTGTACAAGTCACCAATGCGAGGCACATCATTCACACGTACTCCGCCGTGTCCCTTCGCATCGAGCAACCAGATGCCGTCACCGAGTACATCGACGTATGTGACCAGCCAGCCGCTGGCAAGAGCACGGTCACCTAGTCCTCCTTGTTCATCCGCCTTGATTCGACGCCAATTTGGAAAATCCGCAGCGCTTGGCGACTCCTCAAGATTCGGATCGGGCAATTGCAATGTGCCGCCCAGCCAAGCCGCTTCAAGCAGATCTTTGGGAATGGACAATCTGCCGCGTCCCCCTGCCCCCCGCCCCGGTGAAATCGTAAAGCCTTCGCGAATGACAATTTCCGGAGCTGCTCGCTGCTGAGCCAAAGACTCTTGGCTCGAATTGGGCAAAAGAAAACAAAGCAGGCTCATGAGAATCGAGCAACAAGTATTGGAGGATAGCGACATTCAAGTTTGCCCTTTTATTTATGCGTCTAAGGAGGACACGCGACTCGATCCAGTGCCTCGATTTGTTCGAGCATCTTCGATACCAAGCTCATCATCCCGCGCACGCTTGAAAGGTCAAGGTTGGACTGATCCAAAGAAGGCCGATCCGCAAGAAATGGAGTGTGATTCTGAGCCAAATCCTTTAGAATTGACAAATTGCCTTTTTTGCTCTATACTGCTTACAAATGCATACTTTTTGATTAAGGTATAAATCAATTGTCTCGCAATAAACCAACCCTGTTTCCAAATCATCAACGGCTCCTGGAGCAGCTCGGAGAGCGTCTTCGTCTAGCCCGAAAGCGGCGCAAACTCACTACAGGGCAGGTTGCAGAGCGTGCAGGAATTAGCCGCTCGACTTTGTATCACCTCGAAATGGGAGAAGCCAATTCGTCTATGGGAACATTGCTTCAGGTACTGGTTGCGCTTCGGCTCGAAGACGATCTAGCATTGTTGGGAAAGGACGATGTATTGGGACAGCGACTGATGGATGCCGAACTGCTTGGATCGTCTCGAAAAAAAACCACGACCGCTTTTCCCAAGAAAAAGGGGAGTAAGAAAACGGCTAGCGAGGAGCTGGAGTCATGACTCGTGAGATTCAAGTCGACGCCGATTGGCGCACATCAGGCATTCCAATTGTGATCGGTTCGCTCTTGATCGAAGTCGTGCGGGGCAAAGAGACTTACGCATTTTCCTACGATCCGAATTGGCTCAATACCGGCCATGCGAGGAATCTAGATCCGGATTTGCAATGGTTTGCCGGACGTCAGTATCCATCCGCCAAGAAGCAGCAGGGCTTCGGAATCTTTCTCGACTCCGCACCAGACCGATGGGGCCGCGTTTTGATGCAGCGGCGAGAGGCTCACTTCGCTCGCATTGCCAACCGGCAACCGAAGAGGCTACTAGAGTCTGATTTTGTACTTGGTGTTCACGACGAACAACGCCTAGGCGGGATACGCATGCGGTTTCCGGACGGAGCTGATTACTTGAGTCATGACGCATTGATGGCTGCGCCGCCTTGGGCATCGCTCAGAGAACTCGAGCAGGCATCTTGGGTGATACAGTCCGACAAGCAACTTAGCGACAAGAAGACAAGTGAAATACTTCGATTGCTCGTCGCACCAGGTTCATCGATCGGAGGTGCTCGTCCAAAAGCGGGGGTTGTGGATGAAGTCGAAAATCTATGGATCGCGAAATTTCCCGGCCGCGACGACGATCGAGACGTAGGCGCATGGGAACAAGTTGCGGCAGAGCTAGCACGTCGAGCAGGTGTTCGTTTATCGAATTCTCGTATCGAGTCGTTTGGTGAACGGTCGCATCGAACTTTCCTGACGCAACGATTCGATCGACTTGTGTTCGAGGGGAAACGAAGACGCGTTCACTTTGCTTCTGCGATGACAATGCTTGGGTACAGCGATGGAGATGGAGCCAGTACGGGAGCATCCTATTTGGACCTAGCGCAATGGATTACTCAAAACCAGTTGAGCATCGAAGAGGACTTAGAGCAATTATGGCGGCGTATCGTCTTTTCGATACTGATCCATAATACCGATGATCATTTGCGAAATCACGGATTTCTACTGACGGAAAAGGGATGGCGATTGTCGCCGGCATTTGATCTAAATCCCGAGCCGAATGGAACGGGACTTGCATTGAATATCAGCGAATTTGACAATTCACTCGATCTGAATCTCGCCCGCCAAGTCGCGCCGTATTTTCGGTTACGGAATTCAGACGCCGACAGCATTATTGCGCAGGTTACCGAAGCCGTAAGTCACTGGCGTGGTGTAGCAACTCAATATACCATCAGTCGGGCGGAACAGAATCGCATGCAATCAGCGTTTGTTGATTAAGCACACCATGGGCTGACTCTGCACTTCCAACAGAAATGACAAATTGGTAGCACCACAAAATCATACATAATTTTCCGAGCGGGCGAGGTGGGCACAGGAATGACCAGCCGCAACACTTAAGTCTTCGGCAAAGCCAAGCTTCTCCATATAGTACTTTTTCGAAACGGCTAGATCGTTAACCGATAACACAAATGTAGCTATCAAAATCTCTTTCATGAAATGGTACTCTACTTTTCTGCATATTTGCCTAACGCATAAACTTCACTTGGGAAGCGCGATTCGGATTCGTTGTACTTGCCTCGGTGTCGCTTGCGACACTGAAACCAGGTACTTGCCGATCCTGGTCTTCACACCGACCTTGGGAATCGTACCAAGCAATGATACCACCAGCCCTGCAACGGTTTCGTATTCATCCGTTTCCGGGAGTTCCAACGCCATCTGACGATTGGCAGCCGAAACCTCCATGATTCCTGCGATGCTAAAACCACCTTCTGGATCTTCAAGGAACATCGGCATCGCCTCGTCCACATCCAACTCGTCAGCAATTTCGCCGACAATTTCCTCCAACGCATCTTCAATCGTTACAACACCCAACGTTTGCTGAAACTCGTCCACGACGATGGCCATGTGACTTCGACGAAGCAAAAAGTCCTTTAGAAGTTCGTCGACTTGCCGCGTCGCAGGTATCATCCAACTCTCTCGCAGAATTCCGAGAAGAATGGACGCATCGTTTAACCGCTCAGGACTCTTGAGAAGTGTCATTAAGTCCTTGACGTAGAGAATCCCGAGAATGTTGTCCAGGGAGTCTTCGTAGACGGGCATTCGAGTCCGCCCAGATGCTATCACCGCGTCAATAACCTGTTTCCATTCCCACTTGATATCAATCGCGTCGAGCTGGCTTCGCGGAGACATGATTTGAGACACTTGTCCCTCATCCAAGTTCATTACGCCGGTGATCATATCCCGCATTGAGCGAGTGACCAAACCATCGCGTTCGCCTGCCATCACCATCGTGCGGATCTCATCTTCCAACGACTCCTCCTCTACTCGATCTTCAAAACGGCGGTCGCTCAAACGATGTCCAACTGCCAAAAACAGGTTTTCCAATGCTCGAAATGGTCGGAACAGAATGTTAATCGTATGCCAGTACCACCAAGTGTGAAAAAGCAAAACCGACGCACCGTTTCGGACAATCATCTTGGGGATCCAAGAGTAAAAACAAGCCGACACGGCTGCCGCAACAATGCTGATAGAAATCAACCGGTAGATGGAGACTGGGTTTTGTGTTTCCGATAGTCCCCAATGGAATCGGATCGAAAGCCAGGTTCCGGCCGAGATGAGAGCGATGCTACTGCCGAGGATAAACAAATAGTTGCACGCTGTTTGCGCATCATCTTGTTCGTCTAGAATCTTGCCAAAACGCTCGCGGTTCCCTTTCAATCGGCAATACGCTTCGAGCGTTCGTCCCCGGAAGTGAAGCAGCAAATGGCTACCCAGGCCTCCAATTGCCAAGAGGATCATACCCAACACGGCTAAAGCAAAGCAGCCAGTATTTTGCATGAAAGTTTCCAAAGTGAGTCGCGTACGCAAACTGCGTTATCATACCTGTTGCAGATTACGAAATGCTTAATCCAAAATACGAAATTAATAATTCAAGGTACGAACCACTTGGTTGCGAGGCTCCGACTGGACCGGTTCCTGCGGCTGCCGGACAAGCTGTTAGCCAGGTCCCTGGCTCGAGTCCTCGGCTGCGCCGGTTAAACATTCTAGTGCATTGTCACAGCTAAGATTTAGCGTTTGATAGTAGTGGACGAGGCGACGAGTCCCGGCGATTTGCGTCACATGCAGGACTCTTTGCCTCGTCCACTACCCTAATTTTTAGCTGTCCCAGACCAATGGGTTCCTTTTTGCGGTGGAATGGGATAGAGTTATTTCATGATGAACTGCCGTATTCATTCCATATGGATTCTCTTTTCGTTGCTTTCTCGCGCTTTTATGTGGGGCGCGGACCAGCAGCACGAAACATCCGACTCCATCATTGAAGTCGATCGAAATGTAGTTTATGGAAATTCCGCAGAACCGATGCATAGGGCAGACGTGTACCGCTTGAGTTCCAGTTCCAAGACGGCAAAGAGTCCCGGCATCCTAATGATTCACGGTGGAGCTTGGTTTGCCGGGGATAAATTGAACGACGCTTTGCATGCGAAAAGGCTAGCGAAATTCGGCTTCGTTGTGGTGGCAATCAACTATCGACTCATTCCGGCGCATCCTTTTCCTGCCCAATTGGACGATTGCAATCTCGCATTGGAATGGATGAACGCGCAGGCGGCGGAATTGGGCTTGAACGTAGAAATGTTGGGCGCTTGGGGCTACTCTGCCGGCGGACATCTGGCCGCATTGCTCGCGACCAATCCTAAAGAGGGTTTACCTCGTCTTAAAGCAGCTGTCGTAGGTGCCGCTCCATGCGACTTGACAAGGCTGCCACCAGAAAACATGTTGCTGGTTAGTCTACTCGGTGGAACAAGGGGCCAGTATCCAGATAGGTATGCAAATGCATCGCCGGTGACACATGTGAGCCCAGACGACCCACCTATTTTCCTGTTCCACGGTAGTAAGGACTGGCTGGTGCCCCCGGTTGAATCGAAAGTGATGCGCGATGCGCTGGCGAAAAACGGCGTATTGTTTGAGTACTTAGTTGTGGAAAACAAGGCACATTTGATGACGTTTCTTGATTCCGATGCGACCGGGAAATCCTTCTTGTTTTTGAAAGAGCACCTTTCCATCGTTACACCTCCGTAATCCGCAGAATACAATTGAGGACCGCTTCACTTTTATACGATGCACAAATAATTTCAAATGAAACTCTTGCAACGAACGACTTTGCTTACAACCGTGGATGCACGTTCACGTAGGTCAGCCTGTCCTCAGGCTGACAACTGGCGTTCAATCTACTTCTTATTCGTTGCGATAACCTTTGTCGTTCTTTCGCCAAACAAAGCGATCTGTAATGGAGACGAGCAGACAGTTGTAGCTCAGGATGCTAACGTGGAGTCTTGGATTCAAGGGCTCAATGACCCAAGTTACAAAACTCGTCGTGAGTCATTCTTGAAGTTGTGTGATCGCAACATTCCGTTGGACGCCTGGCTCGATACCCAATCTAAAAATAGTGACAAACATCGCTCTGCAATGGCTATCTGGTTAAAGCGATTACGACGATCCAATGGAACTCTTGCAGAGCGGGCTGAGATTCTCCGAGACTATGAAGCGTTACAAAACTTTGATGAGTCGGGCTTAGAAAAGAAATCTGTTCTAGAGCGGTACGCGGCCAGTGGCCAATGGGAGCGGTTGCACGAACTAGTCGCGTTGCTCGAACCCCCTTTGCGAACAGAATTGCTTACGAGGGAAGGCCAGCTCCAGCTCCTAATCAACTTGGCTTGGAAATCAGAGAATGAATCGATTGTTCCGCGTCTACTCGACTTAGTCTTGAGTCCTCAAGAGCGAGTTCAAGCGAATAGCTTGTGGAGATCGCTGGGGATGCCAGAGGAATGGCAAGTCTCGCAAAACAACGATTTGCCAAGTGTCAGAATCACGTTGTTAGAAGCGGATGGCAAAATTGACGAGGCCGTTGCTTTAGCTGAAAAGTCAGCCATGCGTAATTTCATCGAACCCATGCTCATACGTGCGAATCGTTGGGACAAATGGCTTGCGATGGATTTGAGGAAAAGCTTAGTAGCACACCTTGAGATCCAGCAGGCCGCCATGCGTGTCCTCACAGGGCGACACGAAGAGGCCAGTTCCCAATTGGACAAGATACTGGCAATAGAATCATCGATCCTTTCGAACGGAAGCGCCATTCTGGCCCTGGCATTGGGACGTACGGACCAGTTTGAGGCATTTTTGAGTCAGCAGCCTGAAACGACTTCATTCTCAGTGATGCGGTTGCACGGAAAGGTCCACGAAGCTTTTCAACAGGTTGGTCTTAACGATCTGTCATTGGAGACCGTCCGCAAATGGTTGGATTCCAAAGGCTATCTCAAGCGTCAACTGGCTGAGGAACGGGATCCGCAACGAAAAGCAACCGAGCTACCGTTAGCGGATTACGCGGACTTGTTTTTTCAACTCGGCCTCAACGAACAAGGGGCGCTAATTGATTCGCATCTTATTCAGGGAATTAAGCGGCGAGAAACAGAGGAGGGCGCTTCGGCTTGGACTCCGTTATTCAATCAGTGGCTCCTTTCCAACGAACGAGTCAAAGCGATTTACCACTGGAAAGCGTATTTGGTTCGCAATACGGGACGTCAGGCCAGACCGTTGCAAGCTGGCGACGAGAACCAACAGCCATTTGATGCGATTTACCCTGAGTTTCCACAATCCGCTTCCTTGATCTTTGACCATCTCCTTTCCGTCGCAAACATCGAGGACAAAGAAGACGGCCCACGCACCGATTCCGATCGAAAAAGCGAAGCTATAGAGGTAGCAATCGACCAGATGGAGGATCTTCACGCAGGCAGATGGCCTCGACAATGGAAAGGGCGCAGCCAACTTCTGGAGTTGAGAAAAGCAGTCCAAATGAAATCGCTTGACAAAGGCAGTTCAAGTGATCAATTGGTCGAATTGGCAGAGTTGTTTGACAGTCTTGGCGAAACGCAAATGGCGATCGAAACCTTGGCTATGTGCTCCGGCAATTCAACGTCCAACCAAGCCAAGGCAAAGTATTTGAACAAGCTCGGCCAGCTAGATGCCGCGAGCGACATTTTGATCGAAGAGTTCCAGAGTGACGCATCGAACCTAGGATTGCTAGTCGACTGTACTGACACTCTTGAGAAAATCGGTCGCTTTGGCGAATTGGATCGAATTAGGATACAGGGGCTATCTTGCGTATTGAATGATCGTCCATCCCCGTCGACTCGGGCCAATCTCGAACTGCCTCCAAGAAAACTTGTGCAAGTCATCATGGAACAACGTTTGAATCGGGATAGAACCGAAATCCGAAACGGCTTCGAAGCCGCACGCTGCCTGAGTCGTCAGTACGGTGAGTTAGCGAAGAAAGACTTGTCGCAAGCCAAACAGGCTGCAAACTATGCGCGTATCGAAGCGTTGATTTGGATCAAGTTTCTTTGGTCAGACGAAAAAAGGGACATCAGATCGCTTCTTTCTATTTTCGGAAGTGCTTTCCAACCCTTGATTTTGGAGGCCATTGCGGATGGGAATCAAGAACTGGCCGACAATCTTTTTCGCGTCGCATTCCGCTGTAAACCTCACGACATTGATATGCCGATTGTCGTTGTTCCATTTGCTGAAAGTGCTTTTGGAAAAGAACTAGCCGACCGATGGTTTGATCTTTTCTATCAGCCGATGCTCAAACATCTGGATGAATTTCCAGACGATACACTCATCGGCAACAACACAGCTTGGCTAGCTGCGACTTGCAATCGGCATTTGGAAAAGGCTCGGTCTCTTGCTACCAAAGTAACCGTTAGCAATCCAGAACCAACGTATTTGGACACCCTAGCAGAGGTCGAGTATCGTCTGGGAAACGTAGCAAGGGCCATTGAACTTTCCGAGCGATGCCTGCAAATGGAACCCAAGGACAAACAACATCGCGAACAACTAAAACGCTTTCGGGCTGGCAAGCCTTAGTGCTGACTCGAAAACGTTTAGTCGAGTGGCAGATCTAAGCGTACTAGTGCCAGAAACCGGAAGTTCCTTCCGGCTCTTGGCCATCAGCCGCAGTGCGCTAGCACACGGTTTTTTGTGCGTACAAAACCGGACGCTAGCGCCTTCCGGCTGATTCGGGTTGCGAGCTCGGAACCATCACGCGGAGCGTGATGAGTAAGTACCCATCACGCTCCGCGTGATGTCGGGAACCCTAATTTTTGACTCTGACGCTCCACATGTGGATTTACGATAAAATCATCGTGGAAATCCTGGCAGAGATTGATTGTTTGTCCAGGTCACTCCGAGGGTTGAACGCTTTCTTTTGACACTTTTACTGGAAAACCGCTTTATGGCCCGATATATTTCGTTTGCGGTGTTGCTGGCCATCATCGTCGTGATCGGTGCGCTGTTTTACAAAGTCATGATCGGTTTTTTTGTTCCGGTGTTCCTGGCCGCTGTGCAACGGATCCTAGACCGCCGAGTACCGGTGCCGATAGATCCGTGTTTGGCTACTGCGACAGTGTTGCTAGCTAAGCATAGCAATAGCATTGATTCGCAATTTTTGAGCGTCCACGGTCGATGAAATAACTTCGTTGGGAAACCTCGGCAAGGATGCTAAGGTGCGATGCGTTCCTCATCGATCGCAATTCCCTACAATCTGATTTCACGGAAGGAGCCGAACAACCAGCACCAAAGCGATTGACCGGAGAAGAGCCATGTCGAAAAAAGAAGTTTTTCGGGTAGTGACGCGTGCCCAAGACGGTTCACTTCGAATCCGCGATTTTCATAGCCCCGAGTCCATCTTCCAAACCCATTCTCAAATGGGGATTGATGACAGTAGTACTGATCTGGATCTTCGAGGAATGCCTATTTTCAAGGGGCTAATCGGACCAATTCCAGAAGGGAAGAATGTGGTTCGCTACGAAAGTCCAGATGTGTTTGAAATCATGACCAAAGAGTGGGCGGCCAACAAACCCCGTCGACGTCGTCGCGCGAAAGCTCCTGTGGAACCGACCGTGGCAAGCGAATGGGTCTCGCCTTCTCCATCCAATTAGGTTTCAATCGTCGCCTAAGACGCTATCCGGCGAGAAAAACTTTGGCTAAAGTAGTAAGGGTGTTTTCCATAATCCATCGACTACGAATTGTGCCACATGCCCGATTTGATCGCTCAAGGACCAAGCCCATCCGACCGTTGGCGACGTCCTTTGCCTAAGGATCCGGTATTGCAGCAACCGGTCGTCTTGGGCCGAACCGCTGCCGGTTGGGCAGTGCCTTGGGATGACCGTATTTCTCGCAGTCACGTTCGTCTATTGTGGAATGGATCTCGCCTGGAAGTTTCTAGGTTAATTGATGCTCGCAACCCAGTCTTCCACAAGGGATTGCGTCAAGACGATTTCAATATTGGCATCGGCGATCATTTTGTAATTGGCCAAACCACGTTCAGTTTGGTCGACCAACGGGTCCGCATGGTTTCGCAGTCGGACGAGATGCCTGCACTTACAGAACATACGTACGCCCCGTCCCAACTGCGACAGGCCAGATATCGAGATGCGGACCGCCGAATCGAGGTTCTGAGCCGAGTGCCTGAAATCATTTCCAGCAGCACCAGCGATGAAGAATTGTGTGCGCGTGTCGTCAACGTCTTGATGCAGGGAATTCAGCAGGCGAGCTTTGTAGCAATCGTAGGCGATCAACCCAGCGGCGAGCCGGTCAAGATCCCACCCAAGAATAGCGCGGCGAAAGGGCGAAGTTCAAGCGAGGTGAATGAATTTGGCATTCGATTGCTGCATTGGGATTCTCGCAATTTGATTGGTCATCAATTTTCCCCTTCGGCCCAATTGATCCATCAGGCCATTGCCAGTCGCGAGAGTGTCTTACACGTTTGGAGTCGCGGAATAGATGCAAGCCAGTCTTATACTCAAAGCGAAAACGTGGATTGGGCATTCTGCACCCCAATCAATAGTGAGGCATGTCCTGGTTGGGCAATTTATGTGGCAGGTGATTTTGGCAATCTGGTTCCACAAAACTCTCGCGATGCGACCGCTGCTCTTACCATGGACCTGCAGGACGATCTAAAGTTTGCGGAGTTAACGGCAACCACTCTCGGTTCATTGCGCCAAACCCGGTTGCTTCAACGTCGGCAAGACTCACTCCGCCCATTCTTTGCTCCAGTAGTCCAACAGGCGTTGGCCACGCGAGACCCGGATGAAGTGCTGGCTCCACGTGAAGCCAATGTTTCAGTCTTGTTTTGCGATTTGCGCGGTTTTTCAAGACAAAGCGAAGAGTCAGGTGACAAACTTTTGGAGTTGCTTAGGCGAGTAAGCGATGCGCTCGGAGTAATGACCCATCACATACTCGACCGCAATGGAGTCGTTGGAGACTTTCATGGCGACGCGGCAATGGGTTTTTGGGGCTGGCCATTGGAACAACAAAGTTCGGTTCTACAAGCAGCTCAAGCTGCTCTTGCCATTCGCGCTGAATTTGAAACAGCTGCTGCGATTGAGAAGCATGCGTTGTCTGGCTTCCGGGCCGGACTCGGAATCGCGACGGGGCGAGCGGTGGCTGGACGCATTGGCACTGTAGATCAAGTCAAGGTAACCGTATTTGGGCCAGTCGTGAATTTGGCATCTCGATTGGAGAGCATGACTAAACAACTACGTGCGCCTATCCTTATGGACGAAGCGACGGCGAACCGCGTTCGAAAAGAAGTCTCCCCTGCGATTGCTCGAACACGAAGAGTCGCGCGCGTGCTGCCCGTCGGTATGACCACACCATTGATGGTCAGCGAGTTGTTGCCACCCGAGGGGCCTGACGTTTTACTTACCGATGCGCACATTTTAGCCTATGAAAAAGCCCTCGACGGCTTGCAAGATGGAAACTGGGGGGAAGCTTTTCGGCTGCTACATCAAGTACCCGCAGAAGACAGAGTCAAAGACTTCCTAACCGTTTTTATTGCACAGCATGGCCGATCCGCACCACCTGATTGGCAAGGCTTCATTCGATTGCCAGAAAAGTGAAATTTGAAGAACGCATGACTATTCCTACTCGCGAACTAAATCGAAGTTGGCTCAAGCCGACTTTTTGCGTGCTGTTTGTTACAGTCTGTTTGCCAGTCTTTGCGACTGCAGCCATTAGTGGTAAGAGCTCAGTTGAGAAGATGCTCACCGCCATGATTCAGCCCTTGTTCTTGGCGATTGTGGCTGCCTTGGCGATCGGTGTTGTTTTGATGAAACGCGAAGAGCGAAGAATCGGGTGGTTAATGGTATGCGGAGCAGTTCTTATGTGGATTTTGAGCTCGCCGATTTTCGCATCTTTACTAGTTAAAATTTTGGAGTCATCTATCGAGTCAACCACACCATCGGTCAACGAACCATTTGATTATGTTGTTGTTCTTGGCGGTGGAACGAGCGTTGCTCCCGATGGTCGAGCGCAATTTGGTTCAGCTGGTGATCGTGTGGGCTACGCTGCGAGACTCTATTTGGCTGGGATTGCCAAAAAATTGGTCACGACCGGTGACACGTTGCAGCTAGACGGAAGTCTTTATGGAAAGTTTAGACGGGAAGATGATCCAAGCCAACAAACAATACAGATTTGGATGGAGCTCGGTATACCGGCCGACGCAATATCTGAGTTAGGCGGCCAAAACACTTCGTCCGAAATGGCCTCACTTAAAGAACATCCTGAATTCTGGCAAGGCAAACGTTGCGCGATCTTAACGAGTGCAAACCATTTACCGCGCGCGATGAGACTGGCCGAGAGTGCAGGAATTCGAGCATTGCCGATTGCCGCAGACTATCTATCCAGCAGCGGGCCGTTGACTCTCAATAAGTTCGTACCGGAAGCCCAGGAACTTGCGAAATTGCAGGCCCTGATTAAGGAGTGGATCGCAATGTCAATCAGTCGATAAAGCTAAAGAACGACACGCCAAATCGCAAAGTTTACGGCACAGACTATGGTAAACCCTAGTATATCCTTTAACGTAAAATGCACTCCGTTGTGGTATCGTTGGTGCCTGTGCCAGCGTTCGGCAACAATGCAGAGTGAGACACCACTCGTCAATACAGCCACGGGAACCGCCAATTTGCCTGAGGCAATCGAAAAAAAAGCGATGACCGACGTTGCGAACAAGATCAAAAAGGCCAAGTCGTAGTCTCTGCTAAATTTCCGTGGTTGATTATCCGAATGCGTTTCTTTGAAGTCATCCAGTATCCGGATAGCTTCCGAGCATTTCTCGAATGAAACTGAGACGGCAATGAACAATCGTGTCGAATTCGTTTTGGTTTCAATTCCGTGCGATTGAAGTCTCAGACAGAGTTCTGCGGCTAATTTTCTGTCGTAATATTGGCAAAGTGGTACATAGTGCCCCGCCTGAATTCCTGGTCCAGTTACTCGATGAGGATTCGATTCCGCCAATCGCTGTGGGGTAGATGCAATTCGTGACTTAGGTGATTCGTGGGGCATCGACTTGGCAATTTCTTTCCACTCGTGCTTCATTTTGCTTTAACCGAAAACAATGCTGAACCCCAACCAGTGTCTCGGCAAACGCTTATAATTCCGCTGAAACCAATTCTAACCTTACCGGGGCTTCGATGTTTGTATTATGGCAAAAACGAGAATTTTTGTATCGACTGCATTGATCATGTTTTACGTTTCAACGGCTATTGGCGATTCTAAGCTCCCCAACATTCTGTTCATTCTCGCGGACGACCTCGGCTACGGTGACCTTGCGTGTTATAACCCGCAGTCAAGAATTCCGACTCGAAACCTCGATCAACTTGCTTCGCAAGGAATGCGATTCACGGACGCGCACAGCCCCTCTACCGTCTGCACACCATCGCGTTACAGCATAATGACTGGCCGTATGGCCTTCCGTACTGGTTACCGTGGCGTTTTCTCAGGAGTTGGCGGGCCCTGCTTGATCGAGCCGAATCGACCGACGTTGCCAGTGATGCTCCGCGACCATGGTTACGCGACCGCGATGTTCGGAAAATGGCATATCGGCATGACCTTCTTCGATCGCGCTGGTACCCCCATCAACAAAGGAAACTTAGAGGGGGTACAGCAAGCGGACTTCTCGAGATCCATTCCTGACGGACCGATTCATCGCGGCTTTGATCAGTTTTACGGCACGGTCTGCTGTCCGACCACGGATTGGCTTTATGCTTACATCGACGGCGATCGGATTCCGGTTCCGCCAACACAACTGCTGGACAAAGCACATTTGCCAAAACACGCCTATTCGATGGATAATCGGCGAGGCATGATTGCCCCCAACTACGATTTGGAAAAAGTCGACGTCGTATTTCTAGAAAAGAGCCAAGGCTTTATCCGGAATCATGTCCAAAGCAAGCCCGAGCAGCCGTTTTTTCTGTTCCACTCGATGCAAGCTGTTCATTTACCTTCGTTTCCTGCGGAGCAGTTCAAAGGTATGACCAATTCGGGTCCCCACGGAGACTTTATCTTTGAAATGGATTGGATTGTAGGTGAGTTAATGAAGACGTTGAATGAACTTAACATCGCTGAGAACACGATTGTCATGTTCGCTAGCGACAATGGTCCTGAAGTGCCGACGGTTATTGCTATGCGTCACGATCACGATCATGACGGCGCCCGTCCTTGGCGGGGCGTCAAGCGCGATCAATGGAAGGGTGGGCATCGCACTCCGTTCATCGTACGCTGGCCACGCAAGATTCCAGCCGGAGCTGTATGCGATCAACCATTGAGTCTGGCCGATGTGATGGCGACGTGTGCTGCAATCGTCGATGAAAAGCTACCCAATGATGCCGCTGAAGACAGTTTTGATGTGCTTCCCTTGTTCCTTGGGGGACAGGGAGACGCGCCGATTCGACCGTATTTATTACAACAGACTTGGACAAACCAGATGTCCGTCCGTCGCGGCAATTGGAAGTACCTAGACCACAAAGGCTCGGGTGGCAATGACTATGATCGCGATGACCCTACGGGAATGAAGCAGTACGCAATCCCTGACGCTGCCCCCAATGCGCCAGGTCAACTCTACAACCTCTGCGTCGATCCGGGTGAAACAAATAATCTTTTCTTCGAGCACCCGCAGATCGTTTCGGAACTCAAGTCAATTCTTGAAGAGAGTAAGAGTTCTGGACGGAGTGCACCTGTGCGGAGCTCGATTCGGTAGCGCCGACCTATGCGACGCGACGATAGTCCGGGTGTGCCATGTTATCTCCATCCATCGGTAATGTACCGTCGTCCGACTTAACCAGTTTCGACATGATGAACCGAGCCGCAAGGTTGCTTGCGCCAGGCTTGGCGTACTGAGATGCGAGATCGACTAAGCCCCGACGCTGCGTCAAGCGATAATCGGAATCGCCCAAGAGTTTAGACATTTCAGCTGTTACGTCGTCGATCGCTTTTAGGGCAGACTTTGAGTTTAGCTTTCCGTGCGACAAAAATTCCGGCAATACTTGCTTGTCCGCAATGAGATTCGGCAACGACATCCTCTTGCACTTCACTAGTAGCTTGGCCATCGCGTAGGTGGTTTGACTTAGATGGTACATCACGGCTGCCGGCTTGCCTCGTGCCATTAACTCGAGCGAAACAGAACCGCTTTTCATTAACGAGCAATCGCTTAATTCGATGATCTCACTTGTCTTGCCAGCGAAAATGTGGATCGGCAATTTTGCGTCAGTTGCTTTCAATTGCGAACGGCACCACAGCGCGTGCGAGTCCTTGATGGCTGCAACCAAGAACTGTGCCTGCGGATGCTTCGCTGCAAGGTTACGAATCACCTCCAATTGCAACGGCCAAATGTTGTGTACCTCGTGGTCACGCGAGCCTGGCAACACAGCCATTTGAAGCGATTTGTTGTCTCGCCATTTATCTATGAAGCGAACATCCAAAACTTGTTGTGCTACTGCGTCAAAGAACGGATGCCCGACGTAGTGAGCATCTACTCTTCGCTTCTGGAACCATGGTGTCTCGAAAGGTAGATTGCACAGCACATGGTCGACGTAGCGTCTCATCTTATTTACTCGCCAGCCACCCCAAGCCCACAACTGAGGTGGCAGATAATAAAAGACGGGCAGCCCGTATTTTTTTGCTCGCCTTGCAATGTGCCAATTGAATCCAGGAAAGTCAACAAGGACTATACCATCCACATCGCCCTTAGCAAAACTCTGTTCGGCCAAGTCGGCTACGCGATAGAATTCTCGAAGCTTGGGAAGCACCTCTGCAAACCCCATTACCGCCAAACTGGTGAGGTCGTAATCCAGTTCCAAGCCCGCTTGAATCATTCGACATCCTCCGAGCCCCCTAAACGTTGTCGACGGAGAAATTTGCTGGACTGCTCGGATCAAGTTGGCAGCGTGTAAATCGCCGCTCGGTTCTCCGACAGAAAAGAAAAGTCGCTGACCCATAAAGCTCGCTACGAAGATTTGAACGGACAAGGGTAGTTAAAATGACGACACCGGGACTAAGTGCCCACAACAAGTGTTCTCGAATCGAATTTCGGTAGCCAAAGGGCCTATGCCTAACTCTCTTTTGCCTTTATACGGTAAACGCATCGAACGAGGCAATACGAGCAAACAGTAGTACGGCTTGCGCAAAGATTTCCGCCAATGAATTCGCCAGGCGATTGGCTGTAAGCCTTGAATCGGATAGCATAGCGAAGGATAGCTAGCGGGGATTATTAATAACCCAAGATAAATCGTTTAACCGCGTGCCCATCGGGCCGCGCGTTTTGCAGCAATCGCGCGGGGCGATGCGGCGATGCCCACGCGGTAAAACTAAGAAACTTGCGGCTGGGTGCTTACAATTCTCCGTTGGAATAATCGATACCGTTTAACCTGGATAGAGCTACGTTGTCCCAACCTTCTGCAGATACCGACCAAAAACCGAAGCCCCCATTCAAGATCCGGCGAGCTCATTTTGACGACTTGAACAATATCCAGGCACTGCTCAAGCCGTTTGTCGAACAGCGCAAGCTACTTAAACGCATGCAATCCGAACTGATCCTGTTGATGGCCAATGGCTATGTTGCCGAGGTTACTGACGAGCGAGGCGAGCCCAAGCTGGTTGGCTTTTCCGCAGTAGAAATCTATTCTCGAAAGCTTGGCGAGATTCAATGTTTGGCTGTTGCCGAGGGATACCAAGGAAATGGGATCGGTTCGGGACTGGTAAAGGCGTGTGTCGACCGAGCTCGCGAAAAAGGGATCTTGGAGGTGATGGCCATCAGTGCCTCGGACGGCTTCCTTCGACAATTGGGATTCGACTATTCTCTACCGGAGCAAAAGCGAGCTTTGTTTTGCCAACTCCATACGCGAGACGAAATTTTCAATGATGACAGCAACGACGACTGAGATGTTTAACCCGCGCAGTGGCTAGCTGGCCAAGAACGCGGCATCAATCCAGCGCCCGCGATCTCCGCTAATCGCTCCGATCGGTTAAACATCAGCTTCAAGCTTGCGACTTGTTTAACCCGCGCAGCGGCTAGCGTCGCTGCCAAACCGTTCGGAATAAGATCACTTGGATGTCAGCTAGTCCCAATTGTTAGTCGATCGGTTCTGCTTCTTTGCTGCGACGCTTTTCTTATCTTCGATTCGACGCCGCTGTGAGCCACGAGTAGGTTGGGTTGGTTTGCGGATAGTTGGCGGCTTCATCGCCTCCAAGATGAGATTTTTAAGTCGTTCGCGGCAAGCCTGAATATTTCTCGGTTGCTCTCGATGCACTTGGCTCGTGATTTGCAAAATCCCGGATTCCGTTAGACGGTTTCCCGCCATGGCTCGCAATCGCGTCAACGCGGTTGGGTACAATACAGTACTGTTAGCAATATTCCAGCAAAGGGTCGCTTTGGTGTTGACTTTGTTTACATTTTGGCCGCCCGGCCCGCTGCTGCGTGCAAAGACCAGTTCCAGTTCACTGGCGGGTACGATCAAATGTTCTGTAATAATTAGATCTTCCATAACCTATAGAGTATTCATTTATGCGTCTTTTTTCGATCTCAATTCTGCCCTTTATTTTGGCCCTTTCGATTGCAGCTGCGACTGGGTGTGAGGCGGACACACAACCAACACCGGCGGTTCGCCAGGCCAATTCGCTTTGGACACGAAAAGCCGGAATCGATTGGCCTCGCATGCTCGGCCCAAATTACGACTCTCGAAGTCCAGAAGTCGGAATTCTAACGAAATGGCCAGCGACGGGACTTAAAGTGGTATGGACTGCCGACACGGGTGTTGGCTACGGAAACGGGGTGGCTTCAAATGGACGCTGGTTCCAATTTGATCGATTTGGCGATGTGGAGCGGCTTAGCTGCATGAATGCTGAAACAGGTGAGCCACTATGGAAATGGGATTCTCCAGTCCAGTATCGCGATTCATATGGATACAACAACGGTCCTCGATGCAGTCCAGTGGTCGATAGTGACCGAGTGTACGTGCTGGGTGCTGCTGGTATGCTGGGTTGCATCGCAGTCGAGGACGGGACTCCGATTTGGAAAATGGATACGAACCAAAAGTACAGTGTCAATCAGAACTTCTTCGGTGTTGGCGCTTCTCCCTTGCTTTACAAAGATAAGATCCTAGTAATGATTGGAGGCAGTCAGGCAAGTCTTTCGCTTACAAAATCGAAGGGTTCGGCCATGGTGGCGTTTGATAAAGCGACAGGGAAAGAGCTTTATCGGGTAGGTAATTATCTTGCCAGCTATTCAGCGCCAATCATTCAGAAGATTGATAGTGTAGATGTATGTTTGGCATTTGTTCGCGAAGGGCTGTTGACCTTTGACCCTGAAAATGGATCGAGCGAACAATTCTTTCCCTGGCGAGCTCAGGTGCTCGAAAGCGTTAATGCCGCCTCGCCCGTTGTTTGGAAGGAACGCATCTTATTATCTGAGACTTACGAGCGAGGAAGCGTTTTGCTAAAGCTCTCGAGCAGGGGACTAGAACAACTTTGGAAGGACGGTGATAGCCGCAAGGAGCAAGTCCTGAGATCACATTGGTCTACACCCTTGCTCGACGGCAACACCATATACGCCAGTAGCGGTCGCAATGAGCCCGACACGGACCTGCGTTGCATTGAGCTGAAAGAACCTAACAATGAGACTAGAACATGGAAACCCGAAGTACGATGGACGGAACGGAACCATGACCGAATGACCGGATTGATTGTCGATAATCATCTTCTTGTGTTGGGAGAATATGGCTCACTGCAATTGATCGCACTCAACAAGGACAAACGGACAGTTGTCGCTCAAATGGAGTTGGCTCAAACCCGCGATGCTAGAGACGACCGACCGTTGGTTCAAACGCCAAGCTGGGCACCGCCAGTCTTGTCGCACGGTTTGCTCTATGTGCGAGGTACCGACAAAGTTGTATGCTTGGAGTTAATACCCAGCATTTAGGTGTATGTAGCCTAGAAGCATAACGATCCGCAGGTCAAGTCCGCTCGGCGTATAAAAACTCATCTTTTTTTGCTCAATTTATCATGGCACAAACAGACCCGGATTGCCACACTACTTATATTAGAATCCCTCCAAATCCATTCCTCCCACAATCTTTCCGAATCAATGAATCAAAAGAGAATCAATGTCGCCATGGTTGGTCTCGGTTTCGGCGCTGAGTTCATTCCCATATACCAGTGCCACCCGAATGCGAATGTTGTCGCAGTCTGCCGACGGAATGAATCCGAACTAAACTTGGTCGGAGATCGGTTTGGGATTGGCAAACGGTATCAAGAATTGGACAAAGTCCTAGAAGATCCTGAGGTCGACGTCGTCCACATCAACTCGCCGATTCCAGATCATGCTTGGATGAGCATGCGAGCCTTGAAAGCGGGCAAGCATGTGATGTGCACGGTTCCCATGGCGACGACTATTGCTGAATGCGATCAAATCTGCCAACTAGTTGCCGATACGGGTCTTAAATACATGATGGCGGAAACGGTCGTGTACAGTCGCGAGTACCTGTTCATCAAGCAGTTGTATCAAAGAGGTGAGCTTGGCAAGATCCAGTATATGGCCGCATCCCACCCACAGGATATGGCGGGTTGGCCAGAGTATTGGGAACGCATGATTCCAATGCACTATGCAACTCACGTGGTCTCGCCGGTCTTAGGCCTTGTCGATGGTCTTGCAGAATACGTATCCTGTTTTGGTTCAGGCACGATCAGCGAAAGTCTTGCAAAGAAGTCCGGAAATACTTTTGCTGTTGAGTCATGTCATTTGAAAATCAAAGACAGCGATATCTCAGCACATATTTGGCGGTTCCTGTTCGATACAGCTCGACAGTACCGTGAAAGCTTCGATGTTTACGGAACCAAGAAAAGTTTCGAATGGTCACTGGTCGAAGGCAAGCCTCACGTGTTGCATACTGCCAAATTGCCCGAACATGAGATCGCGAGTGAAGTAAAAGTGCCAGACTTTGCCCACTTGCTCCCTGAGCCCATTCGCAAATTCACTCAATCGATTCAAGATACTGACCATTTGTCGTTCATACAGGGTGGCGGGCACGGTGGCTCGCACCCGCACCTTGTGCATGAGTTTATTAGTGCCTTGGTCGAAAAACGCGATCCGAGACCGAATGCGGTCACCAGTGCCAACTGGACTTGCGTTGGCATCTGCGCCCACGAAAGTGCGACGAGGGGTGGCGAATTGACTAAGTTACCGGCATTCACTCTAAAGTAAGCTTGCACTAAAGAAACAGAATATGATGCAAGTGGCCCTCGCGAGCAGTGCCACGGTTCCTCTCAACTTATTGAAACAATAGTACTATGCCAAATCCAAGAAGCGTTTTTCCTTTGACTTTTTCGCTCGTTTTTGCCTGTCTAATGATGAGTCCAATGTGGGCTCAAATTGCAGGACAGAACAAGGATCGAGTCAAAGTGATCATGCTCGGTGACAACGGTCACCACCAGCCAGCATCACTTTTCCGATCTATTCAAAAACCGTTGGCCAACGTTGGCGTCGAAATTGAGTACAGTGACGATACGGAAGCCACTTTAAAGAGTGACAGGCTCAATCAGTTCGAAACGCTGCTTATCTACGCTAATACCATAAAGATAAGCGAAGGCCAAGAAAAAGCGCTGTTGGACTACGTCGCAAGCGGACATGGATTCGTTCCGTTGCACTGTGCCACATACTGCTTTTTGAATTCAGAAAAATACATCGAGCTTTGCGGGGCACAATTCAAGGAACATGGCGGTGAGAGATTCTCCACTCAAATTGTTGCTCCGGAGCATGAGATCATGAAAGGCTTCGGCGGATTCGAAAGCTGGGACGAAACCTACGTCCATCACAAACATAATCCTGTCAATCGCACTGTCTTAGAGGAGCGAAGCGAAGGAAAACTCGCAGCCGGCACGACATCGGAACCATGGACTTGGGTCCGAACGCAAGGCAAGGGCCGCGTCTTTTACACCGCTTGGGGACATAACTTAGACACGTGGCAACAACCTGGCTTTCATAACTTGTTGGAACGAGGCATCAAGTGGTCCGCTAATAAATCGCTTGCAAACGTTGCCGCTTTTTCGGACTCCAAGCGATTCCCAATACCCAAAATTACAAAGATTTCTGTTGATTTGCCGAAATTCGCCTTCACGGAAGTGGGCGGCAAAATCCCCAACTACACGCCAGGGAAAAAAGGGGGAGTGCAGGGCGAATTGATAACCAAGATGCAAAATCCTGTTCCGCCTGAGGAATCAGTAAAACACTATGTTACACCTGAGCAGTTTGAGATGAAGTTGTGGGCTTCTGAAAAGGACGCCGCTAAAGATCAGTCGTACGCCGGACTGTCTGGCAAACCGCTGGCAATGAACTGGGATCACTGCGGGCGACTATGGGTATGCGAGACCATTGACTATCCAAATGAATTGCAACCACAGGGAAAGGGCCGTGACCGAATCCGCATTTGCGAAGATTCAAATCATGATGGCGTTGCAGATAAGTTTACTGTCTTTGCGACCAATCTAAGCATCCCAACGGCGATTGTTTGTTATCGCGGCGGTGTGATCGTTCAAGACGGCCAAAAGACAGTTTTCATGAAGGACACCACTGGGGATGATGTTGCAGACATGCGACAGGAACTTATCACTGGTTGGGCGATGAGGGATACGCATGGAGGAGTCAGCAATTTCCAATATGGCCTCGATAATTGGATATGGGCAATGCAGGGGTACAATGATTCCACACCCGTTATCAACGGCGAGAAACAGCAAAGTTTTCGGCAAGGGTTTTGGAGATTCGCTGTTGAACCAGGCTTGTCAGACGAGAATGCTCCCGTTTACGGGATTGAAAGCGGCAAAGCCTCCGACGAGCGAACGAACAAGTTTGATCCTCATTCGATTCGAGTTAGCAAATTGGAATTCGTTCGGTCAACCAACAACAACACCTGGGGATTCGGGCAAAGCGAAGAAGGGCTTATCTACGGTTCTACTGCGAACGGTACTCCAAGCGTATTTATGCCTATCGCCAATCGCTACTATGAACGTGTCAATGGTTGGTCACCAGAAGTGCTTCAATCCATGGCCGACAGTAATAATTTCAATCCTGTGACTCCGAACGTTCGTCAAGTCGACTGGCACGGTGGCTATACCGCTGGCTGCGGGCACGCATTATACACCGCACGCAGGTATCCAAAGTCTTGGTGGAATCGTGTTGCCTTTGTCTGCGAGCCGACGGGTCACTTGGTCGGCACCTTCATAATTGATCGTTTCGGTGCAGGATATCAAAGCAAGAATCCGTTTAACCTAGTTGCAAGCAATGATGAGTGGGCGGCACCAACCATGGCCGAGGTGGGGCCGGATGGAAACGTTTGGGTTCTTGATTGGTACAATTTCATCGTTCAGCACAATCCGACGCCACAAGGGTTTAGTACAGGCAAAGGGAATGCTTACGAAAGCGATTTACGTGATAAAAAATATGGTCGCATTTATCGCGTTGTCTACAGTGGCAATGACGGGTTAGACAAAGCCACACACCAAGCGGCCGATCAGTCTGTGCTAAATGGCTTGGACGCGAGCAACGAAGCGCTACTGGTTGGCGCCCTAAAGCATCCGACCATGCTTTGGCGTAAGCATGCGCAGCGACTTCTTGTCGAAAAAGGGGATTTGGCAACCACAACTGTCCAGTTGTTGCAATCACTAGTAAACGACCCATCCGTCGACAGCAACGGGTTGAATGCTGGTGCGATCCACGCATTGTGGGTTTTGAACGCAATGAAGCCGACAAAGCCAGTGGCGGTAAACAATACGCAGTCTGCATATAAGCTGGAGGATGCGTTGGCCAAAGCCATGAAACACAAGAGCGCGGGTGTGCGCCGCAATGCATTGCAAGTGTCTGCAAACAATCTGCAAACCCTCGAATCGATGATTGATACGGGAATACTCAATGATAGCGATTTACAGGTTCGATTGGCCGCGTTGCTCAAGGTTGCGGACATCCCTCATTCGAAAAGAGAACTGCTCGAAATCCTCTCGCGTCCAGATTTGCTAACGCATTCCAAGACCGGCATTGAAACGAAAGCAGACCGATGGCTATTGGACGCTTGGACAAGTGCCGCTGCATCCCATGCGAAAGAGATTTTGCCTCGCATGATTACTCAAAAGGACTGGCAACCAACACCAGAAGTTCTCAAACACATTGGTATTGTTGCTGAGCATGCGGCGCGTTCAAAACTGGACGCGGCTGGTATCGAACAATTTATTCTTGCGCCAGGCAATCCCAACGTGGCATCTGCAGCAATAAAAGGATTGGTTGCGGGTTGGCCAAAAGATTACGAGCTGTCCATTTCCAATCAGGCTGGTGAACGACTACTTTCCACCTGGCTCAACGGGTCGTTGCCAATTGAATCGAAGAGTCAAGTTTTGCAACTGGCTACAGTTGTTGGTGTTAAAGACTTAGGACAGGGGCTTGGCAAGATTCAGCAAGAGTTGGTGGCTGTCTTCGGAGACCCAAAGAAGGATACCGAGAGTCGGATTGCTGCGGCGAAACAGTCGATCGTTCTTCAACCTGAAAGCAGTGCGATCGTGTCTGATGTGCTCGCGCAGGTTACTCCACAGTCCGTTCCGGAATTTGCAAGCGGCATGGTGCAAGTTTTGGGTGCATCGAAAGCAAAAGGACTTGCTGGCATTTTGGCAACACGAAGTCGGACACTGCCCCCTGATTTTCTCAAAAACGCGATACGCGTGCTGCTTAGCAGGTCTCAATCGACATTGGAAATGCTCGATTTGATTGAGGCTGGCAAATTGACATTAAGTGATTTGCAACTGGATCAAAAACAAGCGCTGCGAGTTCATCCCGATGCAACCGTTCGCAATCGAGCCCTCGCGATCATGAAATCCAGTGGCGGTGTTCCAAACAGCGACCGACAAAAAGTGCTTGATGCTTGGATGTCCGTAACTCAAGAGGTTGGCAACGTGAGTAATGGCAAGCTTATGTATGAAAAGCACTGTGCCGCTTGCCATAAGCACGGAGAGCTCGGTGTCAACATTGGACCTAATTTGACCGGCATGGCAGTCCATCCCAAGCCTGAGTTGCTCATGAACATCTTAGACCCAAGCCGTAGTGTCGAAGGCAACTTTAGAACCTATAGCATCAGAACCACCGATAGCATTGTGTTGACCGGGATGCTTGCGAGCGAGAGTAAGACCAGCATCGAGATTATCAATGCCCAGGGCAAGAAAGAAGTGATCTTGCGAGACGATATCGAAGAGTTGATCGCCTCTCAAAAATCGTTGATGCCGGAGGGATTTGAGGGGCAGATCAGCCGTACCGAAATGCGGGACTTGCTCGAATTCCTCGCCAGCAAAGGCAAGTACGTTCCGCTCCCGATTGATAAAGTTGCGACTAGTATTACGTCTAAAGGAATGTTTTTCGACGAAAAGGGAACCGCCGAGAGACTTGTATTTAACGATTGGTCGCCAAAGACATTTCAGGGCGTGCCCTTTTTATTGGTGGATCCACAAGGTGATCGGGTTCCTAATGCCATTATGCTTTACGGCCCGAACGGAAACATGGCACCTACGATGCCGAAGCAAGTTGAATTAACCTGCCAAACCTCGGCCGTGGCGATTCACTTGCTGAGCGGCATTGGTGGTTGGTCGTTTCCTGCGTCGACGAAGGGAACAGTGTCGATGATCGTGCGACTTCACTATGCAAACGGAAAGACCGAGGACCACTCTTTGATAAACGGTGAACACTTTGCCGATTATATACGACGCGTGGATGTCCCGAAGAGCGAATTTGCGTTTGACGTCAAAGGTAAGCAATTACGATACTTGGCGATTAAGCCAGAATCGCGAGATCCGTTGGCAAGAATTGAGCTAGTTAAAGGACCTGACAATTCAGCGCCGGTCGTGATGGCAATAACTGTTCAAACAATTAACTAGCGGGGATTATTCATAACCCGCTGCGTAAGCGAGGGACCGAGCGTAATCCCTCGCTAACACAGCGGGTTACGATAAACGGACTGCTTTACCGAGAGTTGACATAACCTGAAAGTTCGCAAAATGCAATCCATTACCCAGCCCAATCGTCGACAAGCAATATTGGCAGCAGGGGCCGTGACAACAATCGTCACCTTGGCAGCCAACGCCAATGCAATGTTACCGGCAGAGTCCTCGACGACTGCTGAAGTTGTCCGGCCGAAGATTTGCATCTTTGCAAAGCCGATCCAAGATCTGACCTATGAGCAGATCGCCGATCTGCTGGCTAAATACCCGGTTGACGGCCTGGAAGCGACGGTCCGTACCGGTGGCCAAGTTGACCCAGCCAAAGTTGACGAACAATTGCCGCAGTTGGTAGAAACTCTTGCAAAGCGTTCACGCGAATTTTTGATTTTGGCCACGAATATCAATACAGCGAAGGGGTCAGAGACCGAATCTGTTTTGCGATGTGCTTCGAAACTTGGCATTCGCTATTTTAGAATGGGGTACTACAGGTACAAACTCGATAACCCGATTTTGCCGCAGCTCGATGCGATTGCTCGCGACGCTCGCGATTTGGCAGAGTATTGTGGAAGCTTAGGGATGACTGCCCTATATCAAAATCATGCTGGCAACAATTACTTAGGTTCGCCCATTTTCGATCTTGTCCAGATCTTGAAGGGAATTCCCGTCTCGCAGATGGCCATTGCGATGGATGTCCGACACACAACAATCGAAGCGACCTCCAGTTGGCCGCTCCTATACGCGATGGCCAAGCCTCATTTGGGCGCCGTGTTTGTAAAGGATGCGATAGTCGAACGTAGCAAAATAATGGACGTTGATCTTGGACAAGGAAAAGCCGCGGGCGAATTGTTCCAAGCCATTCGCCGAGACGGCTTACCTCCAGTGCTGTCTTTGCACACCGAGCAAATCGATCACGCTGACCCAAAACTACTCGATCAGAGAATTGCCGCGATCGGTCGCGATGTTGCGACACTTCAAAAGTGGCTGGAGAAGTAGCCGAGGATCGTTCGATCAATAAATGTCTGATTTCGTAGCCGGAGTCGCAAGAATGTGGAGCAAACGCGGCCAATGCTGAACTCTTACGAGTCCAGCTACGACAGTTGTTTCTCGAACGATCCTAAGGTGCTCGTTTGCGGAGCTTTCGTTGCAGCGAACGGCGATGAATCCCGAGTCGTCGTGCCGCCTCAGAGATGTTATTGCTGCAATCGGCCAGAATTCGGTGGATGTGTTCCCATTCCGCTTGAGCCAATGTTGGAACCGGAATTTGCTCGTCGGTCTCGACTATTTGAACTTCGGTCCCTCCTCGTTTAAACGCGCTGAGAATGTCGTCCGCGTCAGCCGGTTTGGGCAGAAAATTGACAGCCCCCAGCCGGATTGCATCAATCGCCGTCGCGATGCTTCCAAATCCGGACAAAATCAAGATTTGCACGTCGGCTCGAATCGCTTTTAAGTCCGCGATTACCGTCAAGCCAGTTCGGCCAGGCATTCTCAAATCAACCACAGCTAAATCCGTGGGAGCGGCTCTGAACACCTCTACTGCTTCATCGCAAGTGCCAGCAACGAGGACTCGAAAACCACGTTCCTGAAACGCTTCTGCCAGTCGATCGCGCAGCACAAAACTATCGTCCACTAATAGGATGCTTTGAAACTCGTGATCAGCGGAGTCTGACATTTCGGAAGAAATAATTGTAGGTCCCGCCTGCCGGGCGGGACTTGTGCTGAATTCCTGCCCGGCAGGCAGGAACTACTATCGATTCCTGCCCGGCAGGCAGGACCTACATTAGCTAAATGCTGCAATGCATTTTTCAAGCAACTTCTTGGTCGCCAAGATCCCTTCCTCTTCACTCAACCTCGATCCTTCGTACTCGATGCCTACCCAGCTGTGGTAGTTTGCACCTAAAACGATCTTCATCATCTTCATAAAGTCAATCTTGGTTTCGTTCCCGTCCGCGTCAAAATCGTAGCTCTTAGCACTCACGGCCTTTGCAAGGGGCATCATTTCGGTAACGCCTTGATATCGATCGTAGTCATAGAAATTGCCGAAGTCGGGAAGCGTACCACAATTCGCCATACCCGTCATTCGAATGGTCTCCGCTAGCCATTTGCCGTTGGAGCTCAACCCACCATGGTTCTCAACAATCACGTTCATGTTAAGAGGTTTCGCGTATTCGGAAAGACGACGCAGTCCATCGGATGCAAGTTTTTTGCCTTCTTCAAATTCTTCCGGTGAATTCCCTTTGACCGTCTCTGCGTTTACCCGAATCGAGTGGCATCCAAGATACTTGGCAGCATCCACCCATTTGTAATGGTTTTCAACTGCTTTCGCTCGTTTCTCATCGTCCTTGTCACCCAGCCCGCCTTCGCCATCCACCATGATAAGAACGTTCGTGACGCCGAGATCGTCTGTCCGTTTCTTCATCTCTGACAAATAAGTTGCATCCTTGGCCTTGTCCTTGAAGAACTGATTGACATACTCGACTGCTTCGATTCCGAACTTTTCCTTGGTAACTTTCGCAAAGTCTAGATTATCAAGTTTCTTTTGTTGAAGCGTTTTATGTAGCGACCATTGCGCTAACGAAATTTTGAACGGCTTTGGCTTTTCGGCTTGGCCGAAAAGTCCTGCTCCTGGAGTCGCTAAAACAGCTCCAAGGCCAACGGAAGCGGTCGAAATAAAATCGCGGCGAGAGAGAAAGTTAGTCATTGATAGGGTTAGATTCTTGGTGGAGTTGTTATTGGGAACCATGAAACCAAAGGAAAGCAGGCCACTATTGTATTTTGGCCGCAGTTTACGAGCAAGCAACGAAATCGCAACTTACCAACCAAAGTATATTAACTTTCGCATACCGCGCTTTATCTAGCCGAAAAATCCCAATACCGTTCAACGAAGCCCAATTTTGCAAAAATTTCGTTTAACAGTTAGCCGCAGGCGCACGTTAATGGTATCGAGTACGCCTTCGGCTGACTGTTAATCAAATAGTTGAACGGTATTGCGTTAAATCCAGCCATTCGCCACCATTTCACGTTTAGCAACAAATAGACTATAATTTCCAAGTCCGATATCCAAGAATTCAGGCCAAGCCCGGTCCATTTCAAATAGTAACCTCCAAATAAGGCAACACATATGCGATTGGCTGTAAAGCGTTTTCTGCTCATCCCAATTCTTACTATTTGCAGTTCAAGCTCACGTACCGCCTGGGCTGACGACTTTGATCCAACTGCAGTTGCAAAGGCTGCCATCGCTAAAATGAAGGTCGGAGCAAAGGACTGGCCTCAATGGGGTGGTTCACCGGAACGCAATAATGTTCCTGCAACAGGACCAATGCCAACACAATTCAATGTCAAGACCGGAGCCAATATCCGCTGGTCTATGCCGCTCGGATCAGAAACGTACGGCAATCCAGTCATTGCTAATGGCAAAGTTTATGTAGGCACCAACAACGGCAACGGCTATCTCAAACGCTATCCAAACGCTGTGGATCTCGGTGTCCTTCTCTGCTTCAATGAAAAGGATGGCAGGATGCTTTGGCAACACAGCAGCGAAAAGCTCCCAACAGGCCGAGTTCACGATTGGCCAAACCAAGGCATTTGCTGTGCACCGATGATCGAGGGTGATCGACTATGGTACGTAACAAGCCGCGGCGAAGTAGTTTGCCTTGACACCGAAGGCTTCACTGACAATGAAAACGATGGTCCTTTTTCCAAAGAACCAAACGAAAACAAAGACGAAGCTGACGTTGTTTGGAGACTCGATATGATGGCTGAGCTGAGTGTCTCACAACACAACATGTGCAGTTGCTCTGTTACCGCCGTTGGTGACTATTTGTTCGTTAATACTTCCAACGGTGTAGACGATGCGCACATAAACGTTCCAGAAGAAAAATCGCCAAGCTTTATTTGCTTGAATAAAAACACGGGAGCGGTGAATTGGACAGATAACACGCCAGGTGCCAACATCCTTCACGGCCAATGGTCTTCACCCGCTGCAGCTACACTTGGCGGACAAGACCAAGTGATCTTTGGCGGTGGCGACGGTTGGCTCTATAGCTTTGACACAAAGGGTAAAGACGGCAATGCCGGCGTATCAAAAATGCTTTGGAAATTCGATTGCAATCCTAAGGACTCGATTTACCGTCTCAACGGTGCTACACGAAACCACATCATTGCTACCCCTGTAATTTATGACGGACTGGTTTATGTCGCTGTCGGCGAAGACCCAGAACACGGCGAAGGTCAGGGCCACTTATGGTGTATCGATCCAACCAAACGGGGAGATGTTAGCCCAACGCTTGTTTACAATTCAAGTGACATGACCAAGACCATTGCCCCCAAGCGTAAACAAGCCATGGTAGCAGCCGATGGGGACGTCGAGCGTGACAATCCTAATTCAGCTGCCGTTTGGCATTATATAGGAAGTGATCCAAAGGACTTTGAATCGCAAATGCACAGAACCTGCGGTACAGTCGCTATCAAAAACGATATTCTCTACATTGCAGACTTCTCAGGAATGTTGCATTGCTTGAACGCCAAGACAGGAGTTGCACACTGGACCCACGATATGCTTGCCGCTTCGTGGGCGTCCCCATTGATCGCTGACAACAAGGTGTACATCGGGGACGAAGATGGCGATATCTTGATCTTCGATTTGGCGGCTGGTAAAAAGATTAAAATCATCGCAGAGCTAAATCTCGGATCGGCTTTGTACACAACCCCTGTCGCAGCCAACGATTCGATTTACATTGCGAACCGGAATCGACTTTTCGCAATAGAGGCAGGAAAGCAAAGCGAACCGGTTAAATAATTCTATACAGCGCCCGCAAAAAACAAGCTTCAAGCTTGCGACTTGTTTAACCCGCGTAGCGGCGGGCGGGCCAAGATGGCGTCCATCCAAGGCCCGACGGATGCCAGAGCTGGCCGAATATATGCCAGAGCGCCCGCGATCTCCGCTAATCGCTTCGATCGGTTAAACATGCGCTATCCCAAAATCTCATTCAATACTTCACCACCCACGTCGGTCAGACGGAAATCGCGGCCGTTGAAACGATGTGTGAGCTTCGTATGATCAAGGCCGAGAAGATGCAAAAGCGTGGCGTGTAAATCGTTGACATGTACTTTCTTTTCAACTGCTTTGTAGCCGAATGGATCGGTAGAACCATAGTGCAGTCCGCCCTTGACTCCCGCACCGGCTAGCCAAATCGTAAATCCATTAGGATTGTGATCGCGGCCTTTCGCTCCCTGTGAGTCAGAGGTGCGACCAAACTCGCCACCCCATATTACGAGGGTCGAATCGAGCAAACCTCTCGATTGCAGATCGGTCAAGAGTGCGGCTGCGGGTTGGTCCGTATAAAGTCCGCACGAGCGATGGTTGACCTGCAGATCGGCGTGACAATCCCAGGGGACATCATTCACGCTGCCATCGCCTGCAACCCCTTTACCTGCAAAAACCTGTACAAAGCGAACGCCTCGTTCAATCAACCTCCTCGATAGCAGGCACTGCCGAGCGAATGTCGCACACTCCGGTTGGTCGAGACCGTAAAGCCGATGCGTTGCCTCCGTTTCCTGCGATAGATCCAGAGTCTCCGGAGCGGCCATCTGCATCCGATACGCTAGCTCATAAGAGTTAATTCTCGCGGCCAGATCGGCTTGTGTCGGGCGAAGGGCTGCGTGCTCTTGATTGAGTTGCCTAATCAAATCGAGTTGCGAACGCTGCTGCTGGTCGCTGTGTTTACCGTCGCGAGAAAGGTTATCGATCGCCTCCTTGCGCCGTGCATCGAGTGCCAATGCTTGATACGTTTTCGGCAGGAAGCCAGCCGACCATATCTGATCGTCTCCACGCGGCCGAGTATCGTGCAGCACTACGTATGCCGGCAAATTAGAATTCTGAGATCCCAGACCATAGGTCATCCAAGCACCGATGGCCGGGAGTCCTGGTCGATTCGTGCCACACATCAGCTCAATCGATGCCGGCGCGTGGTTGTTCTGACGCAGGTACATCGAGTGCAAAAAACACATCTTGTCGACATGCTTTGATAGATGCGGAAAGAGATCCGAAACCCATGACCCTGATTCGCCATGCTGCTCCCATTTGAAGGGGGACTTCAGGCACTTGCCACTCGTAGTGAAGAATCCGGTCTTTGGATCGGCGCCCGCCAGCGGCTCGCCATCCCGTTTTTGCAATTCGGGCTTGTAGTCCCATGTATCGACTTGCGAAGGTGCACCGGTCATGAACAACCAAATAATCGACTTAACTTGGCCAGGGAAGTGTGGCGATTTGAGCGCAAGCGGATCGACAATCGGCGACTCGGCTTGCGATTCGCCCTGAAGCATACTAGCTAACGCAAGCGAACCGAATCCAAGACCCGCTTCTTGCAAGAAACGACGGCGTGCGGGCAAGGCAATTTCGCCATCTGAATAAAAATTGAACACAGTTAGATTCCAAAAAATGAGGAAGTCGATTTATATTAGTCGATATAGATGAACTCGTTGAGGCAAAGCAATACGTGACAAAACTCGATAAGCGACTGCTTGTTTGACTCCTCCGAGTCACCATTGCTGGCGGTCTTTTGATGCTCGACAAACGCAATCATGCGTACCCGCTCCGAATCGGTCGGCAATCGGCCGAACGCAATCTGGTAGCCGCGATCGACCATAGATTCGAGTGAATCATCCTTCGACAGTCGAATCCTTTCGGATAGTTTTTCAGCTTGTTGACGTACAAAGGTCGAATTCATCATCGCCAAGGCCTGAGTTGGGACGGTTGTAATACTCCGCTCTCCGATGCTTTGAGTCGGTTCAGGCGCATCAAACATCGTCATGACGGGGAGCAGCTCGCTGCGTTTCACTCGCAAGTACACACTTCGGCGTTGGCTGCTATCGAGAACACTTGGGCCAAACATCGTTGCGTCGAGATTGCCGCCGACGGCGAGCAATGAGTCCCGAATCGTTTCGGCTTCAAGCCGTCGCGGCAGGAAGTACCAAAGATAACGATTTGTTGGGTCGAGCTTCAGGTTTTCTGGATCGATCTGGTGGGACTGTTGATACGTCTTGCTTAGCATCAACAATCGATGCACTGGCTTTAGTTTCCATCCTCCGCGTACTAATTCGCTTGCGAGAAATTCAAGCAGCTTGGGGTGCGTCGGCTTTTCACCCTGCAATCCGAAATCGTTCGGTGTGCCGACAATGCCTTTGCCAAAATGATGTTGCCAGGCCCGATTAACGATCACCCGCGCGAGCAATGGTCCGGCCCCGAATTCCATGTCCGTCAAGCAGTTCGCAAGCTTGATACGCGGATCGACTGGGGGCTCTGCTTGAGCCGACACAACTTGAAAAGCGTTGTTGGCTCCTTTGCCGCGCCACAGCACTTGTAGAAACCCCGGTTCCGCTTTGTCTTGCTTGTTTTCAATTTCGCCTCTTCGCAAATAGAATACGTCTTCGCCACCTGCGATCGTTGTATATACCTCGGATAAAATGGGCCTGGGCGTTGCTACCGTGTGGTCGCGAACGGCGAGAAAGACCTTGGCTGTATCGTTATCAAACGGCGTGAACCAGCGCGCCGTCGACAGCGCTAACGACTCTGACAGAGCGTCGGGCAATCGGTCCTTATTCGCGGCAACGATCGCACGTATTTCTGATACGTGTTGCGGCGATACGTCTCCAGCCCAGGTCGCAGGATTTGGCTCAACGCTGAGCGATACTCGCAGCCTACCTATGCCTAGATCACGGAATTTCAATTCGACGATGAACTCTGTGCCATTTGGAAATCCTGCCATAGGGGATTCGAATTCAAAAATCGCGGCGTTATCCTTCTTGGCTGTCGTCTTCACAACCCATGCCGTCGCAGGCTTACCATCGACCGCATTTGCTAAAGGCTGATCTTTGTCCTCGAATGCCGCAAAGACAGGCTTGAGCTTGACCACTATGGGTTCTTCTTTCGATTGCGGGTCGAGTGGACGAGCTGTGACGGTTAATTCAGCAAGCTGGAAACTGCCATCGCCGTTTAGTCCGGGTCCGCGTTGAGGAAGTGACTTGTCGCTGAACGCATCGATTTTGAGAGACTGTATGTTCTTTTGGTGTGAATGAAACGTTAGACGGTATTGCTCCTCTTCTCGTACCTTTCGGCGTTGGCCTCTTTGCTTCGCATTGGAACCGGGCGTCAACATCCCGTCGTGGGCGATGATGCCACCGGGCAATTCCTTCAAGTACGAGCGTTCCGCCTCGATTGCAATGGGCTCAAGCGATTGCCAACGCGATGACTCCGGCTGTTTTTTTAGTTCCGCTTTACGCCAAAACTCAAAACGCTTTGGCAGCTCGTTCAAGGCGAACGATTTCAAGGTCGCAACAAGTGGCTCATGATCGCTCTGGTGTTTTTCCAACGCGCGCTGATTTGCAACCGGGTCGACCTCGAGAGAACGAGGACCATGTACCGTGCGAGCTAAAGACGCGGCAAGAGCGTAATAGTCTTGGTGCGGGATCGGATCGTATTTGTGCTCATGGCAGCGAGCGCAACCCAGCGTCAAACCGAGCATTGAGCCACCAATAGTCATCATCATGTCGTCGAGTTGATCGTAGCGAATACGTTCGACTGTTTTGGCGGTTATTTGACCTGGATACGGTCCGGCCACAAGAAAACCGGTCGCCGATGCACCCTCGATTGCATCGGGCTGCAATAGGTCGCCTGCAATCTGCATGCGAATAAATTGATCGTACGGCATATCGCTATTGAGAGCACGGATCACCCAGTCTCGATAATGATAGGCACCAGGGCGAAACCCATCGAATTCGTAACCTCCACTTTCCGCAAATCGAGCTGCATCGAGCCAGTGCCGTGCCCAACGTTCACCGTAAGCAGTACTCGCCAACAACTCATCGACCACTTTCTCGTACGCTAATGGTGACTTGTCGTTTACAAAAGCGGCTAATTGCTCTGGAGATGGCGGAAGCCCGATAACGTCTAGGTACGCTCGGCGGATGAGCTTTTCCTTCGTCGCCACATTATTTGGCTTAAGGCCTTGCAATTGCTGGGCTCTCCAAATCAATCCATCAATCGGATGTTGTGGGTCAGGTAGTTCGACGGCTTGGAGCGGTTGAAACGACCACCACTTTTTCCCCTCTTCGATGCTGATCTCGCGTTTCGGTTTAGCCGTTATTTCTCCTTCGCGAGGATCGTGTGCTCCCATGTCGATCCACTTAGCAAAATCCGCGACCGCCTCAGCAGGTAGCTTGCCGCTGGGCGGCATCTCGATCCCGTCGTAATTTAGCGCTTTGATTAGCAGACTCTCCGACGACTTTCCTTTCACTAGCACGGCGCCTGACTCTCCACCGGCGGCAAGTCCAGCCGCTGAATCGAGAAGCAATTCACCCTTTAGTTTCTTAGCGTCAACCGCCTGAGCCGAATGGCAACTGTAGCAGTGTTGTACTAGGACGGGTCGAATTTTTTGTTCGAAGAATTGACTTTTCTCTTCGTCGGAAGCAAGAGCAATCGCCGGACGAATCGCCGTTAGCAGAATACAAAACGCCGTTAGCAAAAAACTGATACGAAAAAGGATCATTTGGTTGCAGCGGAGGGAAGGGAATTGTTGCAAGGATGTCATCCGGTGGGATCTTCATTGTAACCTAAGTTTCCTTTGATTGAACGATTTGCTTGCATGCCAGCCATTTGACCACGGAAAACTCGGAATACACAGAAGGAAAAAACGGCCTCTTGCCTATGAAGACAAGAGGATACGTTCAAGATTTTAGGGCGTGTTTGAAGCTTAAAGAAAACGGATTCCAGATTTTTTGGTAACTGTTTTTTTCCGTGTCTTCCTCGTATTCCGTGGTTAAATAGTCTGTGCATAAGTGACCACGTACCGCGAGCGGTTTCAATCTTTTTCGGGGATTTTCTTGACGCTAGCGATTCTCTTCGTTACATTCGATGCCAATAATCGAATTTTCTTTCTTTAACTTAGGAGTATTAAACCATGCAGTTTAGACACCGTCACAGGTCTGCATTTACGTTGGTGGAGTTGCTCGTAGTCATCGCAATTATTGGCATCCTTGTTGGTTTGCTTTTGCCTGCAGTTCAAGCAGCGCGAGAGGCCGCTCGACGAATGCAGTGTATGAATAGCATTCGGCAGGTAGGTCTAGCGCTGCACAATCACCATGATACTTTTCGAAGATTTCCATATGGTCAATACAACAAAATTGCGACAGACGCACCAGCTGGCCCAGCCTGGAACAGAGCTTGCTGGTTTCATGATCTTTTACCCTTTGTTGAGCAATCAAATCTTTATAATGCTTTCAAGAGTTACATGGAGAGCACACCACTTAAGCCGCACATCGTGTTTTCCGTAAACAACAACGGAAGCCTTCCGAGTAGTCCGGGCCGAAACACGGTTATCCCCTTTTTTGTATGTCCGTCGGATGACCAAGGTATCAAGAACCAGACAGTTGCAGGCAACGAACAAGGCTTTCACGGCAACTATGTTCTTTGCGCTGGCAATACGTTTTTCAATCCATCGACAAACACAGCCGGCGACAATCTGAATGGAATGTTTTATCCATTCTCGAAAAATACGTTCGGAAGCGTAACCGATGGCAGTTCCAACACGCTCATGGTGGGTGAAATCCTGGTTGTGAGGGATACGACCACACACGATTTGCGCGGGCGATACTGGAATACTTGGCAAGGAAACGTGCTGTTTACCACGCTCAATCCTCCTAACTCACCAGTAGGAGACCGATCCAATTATTGCAACGCTGCAACCAATCGTCCGTGCCAAGCTCTTACCGCAACCAACACTGCGCAGTCTGCTCGGAGCAACCACACCGGTGGAGCGGTTTTCGTAATGGCTGACGATTCAACTCGGTTCGTTTCTAATTCGGTAAATTTGGTAACTTACCAAAGCCTTTCGACACGTGCATTAGGTGAAGTTGCAGCCATTGAAGAGTAAAGAATTGAGGAATCAAACCCCTTGTTCAGGAACCGCGCCAAAGGCAAATGAGTTGCTGCAGCCTATGAAGTAGCGACTCTTTTTTGAAGGCGAATTAACTAAAAGGACGATTCATCACAATGAAGCGTTATCTCAAACCATCTACGACAAAGCACCTTAATTCACGATGATACATAAACTCTCGCCACTCTTTTTGCTCGCCCTTTTCTTTGTAAACGGATGTTCGCAAGAGCCTCGAATGTACAAAGTAACTGGAACAGTCACGCTTGATGACGAACCCATTCCGGTTGGGAACATTCAATTCGTGCCAGCTGACGGTGTTCACGGTGCTGAGCCGGGAGAAATCAAAAATGGCAAGTATGAGTTGAAAGCTTTTGAGGGCAAAAAGCGTGTCGAGATTAGCGCGTCAAAGATCATCCCAGGGAGCTCTACGCGCGGTGCGGGTGGAGAAGCTGTTCCCGAAGAGTATTTGCCCGAGATTTATAATGCGATGAGTGAACTGACCGCGAATGTTGAGCCAAAGGATGGCGTCTCTCTCGACTTCAAACTTTCCAGTAAGAAGTCCAAAAAATGATGTGTGCCTAGCTTAGAAAGATGGTCAGAACCCCCGGTGTGAAGCTATGAAGCCGGGTGTAAGCGTTTCCGGATGGCGATCATCGAGGAGTCTTTTTTGGTTCGCATTCCTCGTGGATTTATTGCGCAAACTACCGAATGATCTGGTTGGCTTTTAGCAGTTCGAGTACTGCGCTAACGCATTCGTCAACGTTGAGGTCACCTGTATCCAATACCAAATCCGGTTCTTCGGGAGGCTCATAGACTGCCGATACGCCTGGGAAATTCGGCAATTTGCCAGCCTCAGCCGCCGCATAGTGACCTTTGGTATCCCTCTGCCGACAAACGCTGTCACTGGCTGTGCAATGAACCGTAATGAATCGATCTTTGCCAATGACATCCGCAACTCGTTCTCGTACCGATTGGCTGGGAGCGACAAAAGCGCCCAAACAAATCAAGCCGTTGTCATTGATTAGTTTTGCTACGTGTGCCGATCGACGCAGGTTTTCACTGCGGTCTTCAACCGTGTAACCAAGGTCCACGTTGACACCGCGGCGCATCAATTCTCCGTCTAAGACAGCAACAGCTCGCCCGTCATCGAATAGTGCACGTTCGACAGCACGCGCTATCGTACTCTTGCCAGTCCCCGTTAGCCCTGTGAACAGAATGGTGGCTGCCCTTTGGCCAAATCTCGCGGTTCGCTCAGCTTCCGTCACATCCGAAACGCTTCGTCGTCCCGTTTCAGACTGTTCATCCGTGATTTCCCATGCGGCTGAAGTCTGCTTGGCTGAATCGCGATCCGAGATCATGCCTGCCCCGACCGTCGTATTGCTCATCCGATCGATCATGATGAAAGCGCCCGTTCCTCGATTGCGTCGATAAGCATCGAAGAAAATCGGTTGGCTCAACGTAACAGCACAACGACCAATCTCATTTAATTGCAGATCGGGAGCCGGCGCACGGTGCAGCGTGTTGACATCGACTCGATATTTGAGCGAGTCAATTTGGCCAGTCACCGTTTGCGTCGTGTGTTTGAACAGGTACGTCTTTCCAGGCACCATGGCGTCGGAGCTCATCCAAACGATCGTCGCATCAAACGAGTTGCTAATCTTAGGTACATTACCTGGGCGAACGATCATATCTCCTCGAGAACAATCCACTTCGTCTTCGAGTACTAACGTGATCGATTGCGGACAAAAGGCTTCTTGCAAATCGCCATCTTGAGTAACGATCCGTTCGACTTTGCTTGTCCGCTTAGATGGAAGGACCATGATTTGGTCCCCTTGGCGAATGATGCCGGAAGCGATGGTACCGCAGAAACCTCGAAAATCAAGATTCGGGCGATTAACAATCTGGACCGGCAATCTGAAATCTTCGAGATTGCGATCCGAGCCAATATACACCGATTCAAGGAAGTTCATCAACGAACTGCCGCGGTACCAAGGCATGTTGGCACTTGCGTCCACAACGTTTTCACCGTGAAGAGCTACAATCGGAATAAAATGCAAGTCGGGTAAGTCCAATCGCGAAACAAAGTCGCGGTAGTCGCTGCAGATCTCGTCAAAGCGTTCTTGGCTGTAATTCACTAAGTCCATTTTGTTGATCGTGACGACCACGTGTCGAATACCGAGCAACGAAACAATAAAGCTGTGTCGCTTGGTCTGTGTCAATACGCCGTACCGAGCATCGATAAGTATGATGGCCAAGTCTGCTGTCGATGCACCGGTGGCCATGTTGCGAGTGTATTGCTCATGGCCAGGTGTGTCCGCGATAATGAACTTGCGTTTCGCAGTTGAGAAATAGCGATAAGCAACGTCGATTGTGATCCCTTGTTCGCGTTCGGCCCTGAGGCCGTCCGTAACAAGCGCTGGATCAAAGCCGCCACCGGTTGTGCCGTGCACCTTGCTTTCGGTTTCAAGCTGCGCCAGTTGATCTTCATAGATCATCTTGCTATCGAATAGTAGCCTGCCGATGAGCGTACTCTTTCCATCGTCAACACTGCCGCAAGTGATGAAACGAAGAAGCTCTTTACGTTCGTGCTGGTCCAGGTACGCCAAAATATTTTCGGCAATCAAATCGCTTTGGTGAGACATAACTAGAAGTATCCCTGCGTCTTTTTGAGTTCCATACCAGCACCACCGCCATCTTGGTCGATAACCCGTCCTTGGCGTTCCGATGTTTTTGTCAAAAGCATTTCTTGAATGATTTCGGGCAGCGTGGTGGCTGTTGATTCGACAGCCCCAGTCAATGGGTAGCAGCCAAGTGTTCTAAATCGGACCATCTTGTTTTCAACGACTTCTCCGGGCCGCAGCTGCAAACGATCGTCGTTGAGATGTATTAACGTGCCATTGCGTCGGACTACCGGCAGCATTTTGGCAAAGTACAAGTCCGGGATCGGAATCTTGTCCAAGTAAATGTATTGCCAGACGTCCAGTTCGGTCCAATTTGAGAGTGGGAATACGCGGATACTTTCGTTGGGATTGACCCGGGAGTTGTAGAGATTCCAAAGTTCTGGTCTTTGATTCTTTGGGTCCCAGCGATGGAATTTGTCTCGGAACGAAAAGACACGTTCCTTGGCTCGCGATTTTTCTTCGTCCCGGCGAGCACCACCAAAGGCCGCATCGAATCCATGCAGATTGAGGGCCTTCTTGAGCGAATCGGTCTTCATCACCTCCGTATGCTTTTCACTGTTTTCACCGGGATCGATTCCCAGTTTGAGCCCCTCCTCATTAATATGAACAATCAATTCAATGCCGAGTTGGTTCTTCACGTAGTTGTCACGAAACCGGATCATTTCCTTGAATTTCCAAGTCGTATCGACGTGCAGGAACGGAAACGGAGGCTTGGCGGGATAGAACGCTTTGAGCGCCAAATGAGTCATTACCGCCGAGTCTTTGCCGACGGAGTAGAGCATTACCGGTTTTTTGAATTCCGCAGCCACTTCGCGAATAATGTGGATGCTCTCAGCTTCCAATTGCTTGAGGTGGGTTAGGTTGTATGAATTCATTCGTTCCTCAGTTCTTTTCCCTGAGCATTAGAAATCCCTGCTCGAAAGCCAGTAATCTATATCAACTTGAGTTTTTGGGTAGTGGATCTTGTTAAAGATCCAGCAGCAGTTGGAT